>JAFKFF010000159.1:7742-17177 GCA_017307315.1 Alphaproteobacteria bacterium | reverse complement strand
GGCAAGGCGATGGGCTTCGGCAAATCGCGCGCCAAGCTCCTGACCGAGCGCCAGGGCCGCGTCACGTTTGAAGACGTGGCGGGCGTGGACGAGGCCAAGGACGATCTGAAGGAAATCGTCGACTTCCTGCGCGACCCGCAGAAATTCCAGCGCCTGGGCGGGCGCATTCCCAAGGGCGTGCTGCTGGTCGGCCCGCCGGGCACCGGCAAGACCCTGTTGGCGCGCGCCATCGCGGGCGAAGCCAATGTGCCCTTCTTCACTATCTCGGGCTCCGACTTCGTGGAGATGTTCGTGGGCGTTGGCGCCAGCCGCGTGCGCGACATGTTCGAGCAGGCCAAGAAGAATTCGCCCTGCATCGTCTTCATCGACGAAATCGACGCGGTCGGCCGCCATCGCGGCGCGGGCCTGGGCGGCGGCAATGACGAGCGCGAGCAGACCCTCAACCAGTTGCTGGTCGAGATGGACGGCTTCGAAGCCAATGAAAGCGTCATCCTGATCGCCGCCACCAACCGTCCCGACGTGCTGGACCCGGCCTTGCTGCGTCCCGGCCGTTTCGACCGCCATGTCGTGGTGCCCAATCCCGACCTCGCCGGCCGCGAGAAGATCCTGCGCGTCCATTTGCGCAAAGTGCCGCTGGCCCCCGATGTCGATCCGCGCGTGCTGGCGCGGGGGACGCCGGGCTTCTCCGGCGCCGATCTCGCCAACCTGGTCAATGAAGGCGCGCTGCTCGCCGCCCGCCGCGGCAAGCGCGTGGTCATGATGACCGAGCTGGAAGACGCCAAGGACAAGGTCATGATGGGCGCGGAACGCCGCTCCATGGCGATGAGCGACGAGGAAAAGAAGCTCACGGCGTTCCACGAGGGCGGTCATGCCATCGTGGCGTTGCATGTCGTGGGCTCCGATCCCATCCACAAGGCGACCATCATTCCGCGCGGCCGCGCGCTGGGCATGGTGATGCGCCTGCCGGAGCGCGACCAGCTCTCGCTCACCCGCCAGAAAATGCTCGCCGATCTCTGCGTCGCCTTCGGCGGCCGCATCGCCGAGGAACTGGTGTTCGGCCATGAGAAAGTAACCACCGGCGCGCAAAGCGATATCGAGCAGGCCACCCGCATGGCGCGCGCCATGGTGACCCGCTTCGGCATGTCGGACAGTCTGGGCCCCATCGCCTATGCCGAGAACCAGGAGGAAGTCTTCCTGGGGCACAGCGTGTCGCGCACCCAGAATATCTCCGAATCCACGGCGCAGAAGATCGATGCGGAAATCCATCGCATCATCGACGAATGCTACGCCAAGGCGAAGGACATTCTCACCACGCATCAGGCGGATTTGAACGTTCTGGCGCGCGGCCTGTTGGAATACGAGACCCTGACGGGTGACGAGATCGTCGCGCTGCTCAAGGGCATTCCGCCGGTGCGCACGCCGTACGAGGATCCGGTGCTGCCGTCCCGCGGCGAAGGCACCTCGGTGCCGGTCGCGGGCAAGCCGCGCGGAAATTCGGGGCCGGGGCCGATGATTTCGCCCGAGCCGCAACCGGGTCACTGACGGCGCGGGTCCCTTGCGGGCCGGGACAAAATCCCTCGCGCTCGGGCTTTGAATTTTGATATGGAAGGGCGGCTTCGGCCGCCCTTTCTTTTTTGATCCGCCCGCCATGAAAATCCTCGGCATCCTCAACATCACCGAAGATTCCTTTTCCGACGGCGGGCGCTTTCTGGTGCCCGATGCGGCGAGGGCGCATGGCGCGGCGATGCTGCAGGCCGGCGCGGACATCCTGGATATCGGCGCGGCCTCCTCCAACCCCGATGCCCAGCCGGTCTCGGCAGAGCTGGAGATCGAGCGGTTGAACGCGGTGCTGCCGGCGCTGAAGGCGAAGGGCGCGGTGGTATCGGTTGATAGCTTCCTGCCTCAGGTGCAGCGCTGGGCTCTGTCGCAGGGCGCGTCCTATCTCAACGACATTCACGGCTTCGCCGAGCCCGCCTTCTATCCCGAACTGGCGAAGGCGCAGGCGCGGCTGATCGTCATGTTTGCCGTCCTGGGGCGCGGCATCGCCACCCGCGAGGACGTTTCGCGGGAGGCGCTTTTCGACCGGGTGATCGCCTTCTTCGATCAACGCATCGAAGCTTTGACGCGCGCGGGCATCGCGCGCGACCGCCTGATCCTGGATCCCGGCATGGGCTTTTTCGTCGGCAACGATCCGGAAAATTCGCTCCTTCTTCTGCGACGCCTGCCGGAGCTGAGGACGCGGTTCGGCCTGCCCCTGCTGGTCTCGGTGTCGCGCAAATCCTTCCTGCGCCGGATCGCGGAGGCGCCCGATCCGATGGGCCAGCGCGTCCTGGGCGCCAGCCTGGCGGCGGAGCTGTTTGCCGCCGCCCAGGGGGCGGATTATCTGCGAACACACGCGCCCGGCCCCCTGGCGGCGGCGCTGAAAGTCAGGCGGGCCCTGGAAAAACCGGCGCCGTGAAGGTTTTTTTAGGACCGGTGCTTAGAATAGTATGACACCCGGACATGCGGGCGGACGATCCCTCCGCCAGGAATGAAGAGATGGCACGCAAATATTTCGGTACCGACGGCATTCGCGGCCGCACCAATGCTTCGGTGCTGACGCCGGAAATCGCGATGAAGGCGGGCATGGCGGCGGGGCGCATCTTCACCCGCGGCGCACATCGCCACCGGGTGGTGATCGGCAAGGATACGCGCCTGTCCGGCTACATGATCGAGAATGCCCTGGTCGCGGGGTTCACCGCCGTGGGCATGGACGTGTTCCAGTTCGGCCCGCTGCCCACCCCGGCCGTGGCGATGCTGACCCGCTCTCTGCGTGCCGATATCGGGGTGATGATCACCGCCTCGCATAATCCCTATCACGACAATGGCATCAAATTCTTCGGCCCCGACGGGCAGAAGCTTTCGGATGCGGTGGAAGAAGAAATCGAGCATCTGATGGACAGCGGCCTGGAATCGGGCCTCACCACCGGCACGGGCATCGGCCGCGCCAAGCGCATTGACGACAGCCAGTCGCGCTATATCGAATTCGCCAAATACACTTTCCCCCGCAATCTGCGCCTCGACGGCCTGCGCATCGTGATCGACTGCGCCAACGGCGCCGCCTACAAGGTGGCGCCGGAAGTGTTGTGGGAATTGGGCGCCGATATCGTCTCGATGGGGGTTTCGCCGGACGGCCTCAACATCAATCTGGATTGCGGCTCGACCGCGCCCCAGGCCATGTGCGCCAAGGTGCGCGAGGTGCGGGCGGATTTCGGTATCGCGCTGGACGGCGATGCCGACCGGGTGGTGATGGCGGACGAGCAGGGCCAGATCATCGATGGCGACCAGATCCTGGCCTTGATCGCCAAAAGCTGGTCGAAGAACGACATGCTGAAGGGCGGCGGCGTGGTCGGCACGGTGATGTCGAACGCAGGCCTGGACCGCTACCTGAACGGGCTGAAGCTCAAGCTGGCCCGCGCTTCGGTCGGCGACCGCTATGTGCTGGAAGAGATGCACAAGGGCGGATTCAATGTCGGCGGCGAACAGTCCGGCCACATCATCCTTTCGGATTTCTCCACCACCGGCGACGGCCTGATCGCGGCCTTGCAGGTGCTGGCGGTGATCGCCCAGGAAGGGAAGCCGGCCTCGGCGGCGGCGCATCTCTACGAGCCGCTGCCGCAAGTGCTGGAAAATGTGCGCTTCAAGAAGGGCTCGCCGCTCGACGATGCCAAGGTGAAATCCTCCATCGACGCGGCGCGCGCCCGGCTGGGCGACAATGGCCGGGTGCTGGTGCGCAAGTCCGGCACCGAACCCCTGATCCGCGTCATGGCCGAGGGCGAAGACGAAAAGACGGTGCGCGCCGTCGTCCGCGCCATCGCCGGCGCCATTGAAGAGGTGGCGGCCTGAGACAGGTTTGCCAGGCCTCCGGCGGAGCGGGCCTGCAGGCCGATATCAAGACCGCGCAGCGTTTCGGGGTTTATGCCCAGACGGCGGTGACCGCCATCACGGTGCAGGACACGACCGGCGTCAGCGCGATTCAGCTCATGACGCCCGAGATCGTGCGCGGCCAGATCGAGGCCGCCCTGAACGATATCGGCGCGGACGCCATCAAGATCGGGATGCTGGCCAATGCCGTCCTTGCGGGCGCGGTCGCCGACGCGGTCGGCCAGACCGATATTCCCCTGGTGCTCGATCCGGTGCTGGTTTCCACCAGCGGCTCGCTTCTGCTGGAGCCGCAGGCCCTCGAAGTCCTCAAGCAGCGTCTTCTGCCCCGCGCGACGGTGGTGACGCCGAACCTGCCGGAAAGCGCGGCGCTGGTGGGGATTCTGCCCACCGACGATCACGGTATCCATCAAGCCGCCCAGGCCTTCGCTTTGCTGGGCGCAAGAAGGGTCTTGTTCAAGGGCGGCCACGATAGCGGCGCCACCGTGCGCGACATTCTGACGGATGTGGATGGCCCATCCCTGGTTCTGGAGGCGCCGCGCCAGCGCACGCGCCATACTCATGGCACCGGCTGCACGCTATCGACCGCGATTGCTTGCGGGTTGGCGAAGGGCCAGCGTCTCGGCGAAGCGGTGGAGAGGGCGCATGCTTTCGTGCAAAACGCGATCCGGACCGCGCCCGGCTTCGGACGCGGTCACGGACCGCTGAATTTCCTCTCCTGACCCGGTTCAGCGATCGCGCTCGATCACATGCGCGTTGCCGTTCTGGTCCACCACGGTGGTGCTGTTGGGCGGCGGTTGCACGACCACGGTTTTGTGCGTGGTGCCGCAGGCGGCCAAAGTCAGTGTCGTGAGCAGAACCACAATCGCGGCGCGCATGGACATTCTCCTCGTATCTGTTCGAGGAGAAAACGTCTCTTTCAGGCCGGCGTTCCTTCGGGAGTTCGTCCACCCCTCCGCTTTTCGGGCAAAGCGTTCCGCTCTTCCCTGGAAACCCACAGGAATGCGAAGGCCAGGCTGACGCCGTAACCCCAGAGAAGCCAGGCCGCGCCGGCCCGCAAAAGCGCATCGTCGGAGCCATAAATCCAAGGCACGAAGCGCAACATCACGCCATCGATCACCATCGCGATGGCGCCCACCAGCGTGACGCCCGCCAGGAGCTGCGACATTTCAAGTCCCGCCAGTTTTCGGGTCAGCCGCACCGACAAAAGCGCCATCGGCAGGCTGATCACGAAGCCCAGGGCGGCCATCGTGTAATCGAGGAAGGCGCGAGGCCATAGATGGATGCAAGCGGTCGCCAGTGCCCACAGGGTCAGTGCGATTCCCGTGAGCCGGACGATGTGCGATGACGTCAGCATGGAGCACCTCAGGAATGTAGCATGCGCTACATAGCAAAATAGCGTAGCGTACGCTACAAAAAGATTCGCATGACGAAAAAAACCAGCCGCCGGCAAGACTTGGCCGCAGATATCGCCGCTTTGCTGCTCCGGGACGGCGTGGCGATCCTGCCGCTGCGCGATCTCGCGGCGCGGCTGGGAACATCCGATCGCATGCTGCTTTACTATTTCGGCAATCAGGCCGATCTGGTGGAGGCCTCGCTTGCGCACCTGTCGGCGATCCTGGCGGCGCGGCTGGAGCGCGCCTTGCCGCCTGTTCGCCTGCCGTCCGCCGCCCTGGCCAGAAAGCTGACGCACGCCATGCAGAAGCCGGACATTGCGCCCATTCTCAAGGTTTGGGCCGATGTGGCGGCGCGCGGCGCGCGGGGCGAAGAACCTTTCGCGAAATTCGCGCTGCGGGCCGTCGAGACTTGGCTCGAATGGATCGGTGCACGGTTGGCTGTTTCCGATCACGGGCGGCGCGAAAAGGAAGCCGCCGCGATTCTCGTCGCCATCGAAGGCGCGCGCATGCTGGAGCTTTTCGCGCCCGGAGTTTCCGGAAAAGCTCTGCCGCTCTTGTTCCGGTCCTTCGATTAACGCCCGACGAACGGATCCCGCACCATGATGGTGTCGTCGCGGTCGGGGCTGGTGGACAAAAGCGCCACCGGCGCGCCGATCAGCTCCTCCACCCGCCGCACATACTTGATGGCATTGGCGGGAAGCTGCGCCCAACTCCGCGCCCCTTGGGTGGATTCGCTCCAGCCTTCCAAAGTCTCATAGACCGGGGTCAGCCGCGCCTGGGCGTTGGCGGAGGCCGGCAGATGGTCGAGCGTCTTGCCGTCCAGCGCATAACCGGTGCAGACCTTGATCTCCTCGAACCCGTCCAGCACGTCGAGCTTGGTCAAGGCGATGCCGTCGACGCCGCCGGTGATGACGGTCTGGCGTACCAGCACTGCGTCGAACCAACCGCAGCGGCGCTTCCTGCCCGTGACGGTGCCGAATTCATGGCCGCGCTCGCCCAGCCTGTCGCCGGTGGCGTCTTTCAATTCGGTGGGGAAAGGGCCTTCGCCGACACGGGTGGTGTAGCTTTTGACGATGCCGAGCACGGTGCCGATTTCGCGCGGGCCCACGCCCGCGCCCGCCGCCGCTTGTCCCGCCACCGTGTTGGAGGACGTGACGAAGGGATAGGTGCCGTGATCGATGTCGAGCAAGACCGCCTGGGCGCCTTCGAACAGGACGCGCTTTCCCGCCAAGCGGGCCGCGTGCAGTTCGCGCCAGGACGAGCCCAGAAACGGCACGATCCTGGGTGCGATCTCGGCCAGGGCCTGCAACAGGGCTTTGGCGTCCGCTTCGGCATGGCCGAAGCCGCGGCGCAGCACATTGTGATGGGCGAGGAGCCGCTCGATCTTGGCGGGCAGGGCGGAAAGGTCGGCCAGGTCGATGGCGCGCAAGGCGCGGCGGCCGACCTTGTCTTCATAGGCTGGGCCGATGCCGCGCTTGGTGGTGCCGATCTTCTGGTTCGAGGCTTCCTCACGCATCGCGTCCAGCTCGCGGTGCAGCGGCAGGACCAGCACGGCATTCTCGGCCAGGACCAGGATGTCGGGGGTGATGGTCAGACCCGCCTGGCCGACCCGCGCAATCTCGTCCACCAGCGACCAGGGATCGACCACCACGCCATTGCCGATGATGGAGCGCTTGCCCTGCACCACGCCGGAGGGAAGCAGCGAAAGCTTGTAGGTCTTGTCGCCCACCACGATGGTATGGCCGGCATTGTTGCCGCCCTGGAACCGCGCCACCATGTCGGCGCGATTGGACAGCCAGTCGATGATCTTGCCCTTGCCCTCGTCGCCCCATTGGGCGCCGATCACGGTCACATTGGTCATGAATTATACCGTACCCGGATGATTTTCTGCGCAAGCCAGGAAGGCTATGGCACGGTGACCATTTATAGCATGGTGCGCCGCAAGGTAAGGGGTCTTTTGCCGCGTGGAGAAGCGCACACAGGCTTTCTTCCCCCGCGCGGCAAAGCCGCTGGCGGGGGAAGATGTCCGCTAGGCCGCCTGCGGCCGTGGCGGACAGATGGGGGTTAATAAAAGACTCCGTAATCGACTTCGATGATTTCGCCCGTGTCCTGGTCGATCAGAAGAGCGTCATCGCCGACCCGGACCCAGACCGCGCCGAAAGGCGGTGGCGGCAGGTCGTAGATTCCGAAATCCATCAGCCAGTAATCGCGTCCCCAGAAGGCAAACGGAAGCGTCTCGCCCCAGCTCCAGCGGTGCGAATACCAGCCCGGCGGCCGGCGATAGGGCGGCGCGCGGAAGCGCCGCTCGGCGCGGAAATTGCGGTGATAGTTGCGGTAATTGCTGAAATCGCGGCGCTGCCCATTGTTGAAAGACGGCCGCCGGTTGTTGTTGTCGAAATCCCGGCGATTGCCGTCGCGGCCGCGGTCCCGCCCATCGCGCCGGTCATCTCGCCCGCGAAAATCCGGGCGGTTGTTGTTGTCGGGCCTGTTGGCCTCCGGCCGTCCCGCATTGGGCTGCGGGGCGTTGCCGAACGCACGGTTGATGCCGCGCATCTGCTGGGCGGCGGCGTCGGCGGGCGTTTGTGCCCGTTGCGGCGCCGGCTGCGGTGCAGGCGCGGAGCGCTGGGGCGATGGCACATCGTGATGCTCGCGGAATTGACGTTCTCCGATGCTGCCGCGTCCGTTGATGGCGGGACCCGGCGCATTCTGCTGCTGGCCGGCCTGTTGGCCACCGCGTCCTCGGCCATGATCGCGGTCTTGTGCGAGGGCCAGGCTGGTGCCGCCCACCAGGCCGATCACGGCGACGGAAATCAGAAATCTACGCATAATACCCAAAGCCTTTCTGCCCATCCCGAGTAACCCGGCGGCGCGGCAAAAGTTCCGTTTATCCGTGCCATCCGGCTGCTATGGTCGCCCGCCAAATGGAGCTTTTTGATGATCACGCTGGTGCTGGCGATGGCGGAGAATGGCGTGATCGGGCGGGACGGCCAAATCCCCTGGCGCATCCCCGAAGACATGAAGCGCTTCAAGGCCCTTACGATCGGCAAGCCCGTGGTGATGGGCCGCAAGACCTGGGATTCGCTGCCGCGAAGGCCTTTGGTGGACCGGACCAATATCGTGGTGACGCGGCAACCGGGTTGGCGGGCGGAGGGCGCGGTGCCCGCCGCATCGCTGGAAGAGGCGTTCGCGAAAACGCAAGGCGCGGACGTGATGGTGATCGGCGGCGGAGAAATCTATCGCGCGGCGCTGCCGCATGCGGACCGCATCGATCTCACCGAAGTGCACGGTGCTTTTGACGGTGATGCGCATTTCGAGTTTGAACGCAGCGATTGGCGCGAAACCGCGCGCGAGATGCATGCGACGCCGGACGGCCTGACCTATAGTTACGTCACACTCAGTCGAAAATGATCTTGGGCGCGGGCCGGTCCGCGCTCTTGAGCGCCAGCGCCACCTTCTGCGCCACCGCCAGGAAGGCCAGCGCCTCGGGACCGTCGGGCGCCGCCACCATCACCGGCGTGCCCGCGTCCGACGTCTCGCGGATGCGCGGCACCAGCGGGATTTCGCCCAGGAAGGGCGCGCCGACTTTCTCTGCCGTTTCGCGCGCGCCGCCATGACCGAAAATGTGATGGGCATGCCCGCAATCGGGGCAAACGAAGACGCTCATATTCTCGACCATGCCCAGGATGGGCACCTGGGTCTTCTTGAACATGGCGATGCCCTTCCGGGCGTCGATCAGGGCGATGTCCTGCGGCGTGGAAACGATCACCGCGCCCTTGAGCGGCGCGCGCTGGGCGATGGTGAGCTGGGCATCACCCGTGCCCGGCGGCATGTCCAGCACCAGCACATCCAGGGGCGCCCAGGAGACATCGTTCAGCATCTGGGTTAGGGCCGATTGCACCATGGGCCCGCGCCAGATCATCGCTTCGTCTTCCTTCACCAGAAAACCGATGGACATGGTCTTGAGGCCGAACTTTTCGATCGGCTTGATCTTCTTGCCGTCGCTTTCGGGCTTGTGGCGGATATCGAGCAGGCGCGGCAGGCTGGGGCCATAGATGTCGGCGTCGAGCAGGCCGACCTTGAGGCCGAGCCGCGACAGGCCCAGCGCCAGATTGACGGC
>JAFKFF010000159.1:5919-7717 GCA_017307315.1 Alphaproteobacteria bacterium | reverse complement strand
ATTGACGGCAACGGTGGATTTGCCCACCCCGCCCTTGCCGCTGGCGACCGCGATGATCGCGGTCACGCCGGCGATCCCTTGCGGCTGGGGCGGGTGGTGGGGACGCGCCGCCACTGGCGGTCCCTGATGGGCGGTGAGAACCACCGTCACCGAGAGAATGCCGGGAAGCTTCGCCACCGCCGCCTCGCAGGCGGCGCGCAAGGGTTCCGATTGGGGCCCCCGCGCCGGCGGAACTTCCAAGGCGAAGCCGGCATGGCCGTCACGCACCACCAGGCCCGCGATCATGTCCTGCTGCACCACCGAACGGCCGGAAACCGGATCGATCACCTGATCGAGGGCTCTGAGGACGTCGTCGCGGCTGGGGCTCATGATGTGGGCTCTATACGGCCTCGCGCCGCCGGGAGCCAGAGCGGTGGCGGAACGGGGAAATTTGGGCTCAGAATGGGCCGAACGCTGTTCGGACGCCTGTTTGCGGACCTGCGGACTGTTATGCTGCGGCGATTCCCGGCGCCCGGGATGCACAAGGACAAGCGGATGCGGTTTGCGATAGCGGTTTGTGCCCTCCTGGCCCTGGGGACCATCCCGGCCGCCGCGCGGCCGGCGCCCGATTCCTTCGCCGATCTCGCGGACAAGCTGTTGCCCACGGTGGTCAATATCGCCACCACCCAGACCCTGAAGGCGCCGCCCAAGACCCAGCTGCCCGACCTTCCCCCGGGGTCACCGCTGGAAGACCTGTTCAAGAATTTCCAAGGCCAGAACGGCGACAGGCCCCGCCATGTCACCTCGCTGGGATCGGGTTTCATCATCGATCCTGCCGGCTTCATCGTCACCAACAATCATGTGATCGAGAACAGCGACCAGATCACCATCACCCTGAATGACGGCTCCAGCCTCGCCGCCAAGATCGTGGGCCGCGACACCAAAACCGACCTGGCGCTTCTCAAGGTCACGCCCAAGAAGCCCTTGCCCGCCACCCGCTTCGGCGACAGCGACAAGGTTCGCATCGGCAATTGGGTAATGGCGATCGGCGATCCCTTCGGCCTGGGCTCCACCGTCACGGCGGGCATCGTGTCGGCCCGCAACCGCGACATCAATGCCGGTCCCTATGACGATTTCATCCAGACCGACGCGCCGATCAACCGCGGCAATTCCGGCGGCCCCCTGTTCGACATGGACGGCAATGTGATCGGGATCAATTCCGCCATCTTCTCGCCGTCCGGCGGCAGCGTCGGCATCGGCTTCGCCATTCCCGCCAATCTGGCGCGCGATGTGGTGGCGCAGCTCAAGCAGTTCGGCGTGGCGCGGCGTGGCTGGATCGGCGTGCGCATCCAGGGCGTCACCGACGAGATCGCCCAGGGGCTGGGCCTTCCGGGCAAGCAGGGCGCGCTGGTGGCGGACGTGACCGGCGGCGGGCCCGCGCAGAAGGCGGGCCTGCGCAACGGCGATGTCGTGATCAGCTTCGACAACAAGCCGATCAACGATTCAAGGCAATTGCCGCGCGTGGTGGCCGCCACGCCCATCGGCAAGACGGTCAATGTGGACGTGCTGCGCAAAGGCAAGAAGCAGAGCTACAAGCTTGTCATCGCCAAGCTGGACGAGGGGCCGGCCGACAAGCCGGGCAGGAAATTGCCGCCGCCCACCTCGCCCAAGGCCAAGTCCAAGCTCTCGCAGCTGGGCCTCACCGTGGTCGCGCTGGATGACAATGCGCGGGCCAAATACAAGCTCTCCAACGATGTGAAGGGCGTGGTGGTGAGCGCGGTGGCGCCCGCCAGCCCGGCGGCCGACAAGAATTTCCGTC
>JAFKFF010000159.1:0-5887 GCA_017307315.1 Alphaproteobacteria bacterium | reverse complement strand
AGCCGGTCAAATCGCCGGGGGAACTGGCCACGCGCGTCGAAGCCGATGCCAAGGCCGGCAAGAAGGTCGAGCTGATGCTGGTGAGCCGGGGCGGTGATCTGACTTACGTCGGCCTTCGGCTCGACTAGACGGCCCCCTCTCCCTTCGCACGCTCGAGAGCGTGCTACGGGTATCTCCCCCACCGGCATGCTTCGCATGCGCGGGGGAGAATGGGCACGACCAAGCGTCGCGGAGGTTACGGCGCTACTATTTCGCTGTCCGAATAACCCTGCAGATACAGCAGCGCAGTGAGGTCGTTGTGATCGATGGCGGCGCCGGCCGCGGCGGCGACCACGGGCTTGGCGTGATAGGCGACGCCCAGGCCCGCCCGCTGGATCATGGCGAGATCGTTGGCGCCGTCGCCCACCGCCAGGGTCTGGGCATAATCCAGTTTCAAATTGGCAGCCGCGTCTTCCAGCGCTTCCAGCTTGGCCGCGCGGCCCAGGATGGGCGTGCCCACTTCGCCGGTCAGGGCCCTGCCATCGTCGATCAGCGTGTTGCCGCGCTCGACATGGAAGCCCGCCGCTTCCGCCACCCGCGCCGTGAAATAGCCGAAGCCGCCGGAGACCAGCATGGTGTGGGCGCCGTTGGCGCGCATGGTGGCAAGAAGGCTCTTGGCGCCGGGATTGAGGCGCACCCGCTCGGCATAGGTGCGTTCCAGCGCCGACAGGGAAAGGCCCTTCAGCATGCCGACGCGCGCGCGCAGCGCCGCTTCGAATTCCAGCTCGCCGCGCATGGCACGTTCCGTGATGGCAGCGATCTGGGGCTTCAATCCCGCCATGTCCGCCAGTTCGTCCAGGCATTCGACATTGATGATGGTGGAATCCATGTCGGCGACCAGAAGTTTTTTCTTCCGCCCGGCCGTGGCAACCAGATTGATATCGAGCGCGAGGCCTTCGGCGAAGCCGCGCGCCGCGGCCAGGAGAGGCGCCGGATCCTGCTGCGCCACCGGCAGGTCGAAGGCGCGGTCCGGTGACAGGATCGCCGCCTTGCCCAGGCCGAGGGCCGCGAAAAGTTCGGGCGCGGCGCCATCGCCGATGACATTCAAAACAAAGGCGGACATTCTCTCACGACCATGAAAACCGATGCGGTGCTTATTGCAGGCCCTACAGCGAGCGGCAAGTCGGCCGCGGCGCTGGCCTTGGCGGAGCATATCGGCGGCGTCGTGATCAACGCCGATTCCATGCAGGTCTATCGCGAAGCGCCCGTCCTCACGGCACAGCCGGATGCGCAAGCGCAGGCGCGCGCGCCGCATCTGCTTTACGGCCATATTTCCGCGAAGGAGGTCTATTCCACCGGCCGCTATGCTGAAAACGCGCGCGAAGCGCTGGCGACGGCGCGGGCGATGGGAAAGGTACCGATATTCGCCGGCGGTACCGGGCTCTATTTTACGGCCCTGACGGAGGGCTTGGCGCAGATCCCACCCATTCCCACCGACATACGCGCCAAGGCGCGCGCATTGCTGGAAGACATCGGCGTCGCAGAATTGCACAAGCGGCTTGCTCTGCGCGATCCGGAGACCGCCGGCCAGTTGCGCTCCAGCGATCCGCAGCGGACCCTGCGCGCCTATGAAGTGCTGGAGGCGACGGGCCGGCCCTTGTCGCACTGGCAGCGGGAAACCGGCATGCCGGTTCTGGCAGGTCTTCGGCTCGCGCGTTTCGTGCTCGATCCGCCGCGACCCTTGCTTCGGGCCGCCATCGCGGAGCGGTTCGAAGCGATGCTGGCGCATGGCGGCCTGCAAGAGGCCATGGCGCTGGCGGATCTGGATCCCGCGTTGCCCGCGGCCAAGCTGTTGGGCTTGCGCCATTTGATCGGATTGGCCCGTGGCGAAAAGACGCGCGAGGCGGCGATTTCGGAAGCGGTCATCGCCACGCGACAATTCGCCAAGCGGCAGATGACCTGGTTTCGCCATCGTATGGCGGATTATGTCTGGATTGACCCAATGAAAGGTAAT
This sequence comes from Alphaproteobacteria bacterium, assembly GCA_017307315.1. GTDB lineage: Bacteria > Pseudomonadota > Alphaproteobacteria > Micropepsales > Micropepsaceae > Rhizomicrobium. Next base: position 3,894 of record JAFKFF010000159.1, on the reverse strand, counting down.
ATTATTACTGCATACGAGCTAATCACCGTATGAAATTGCTTGACGGAAGGACGCCCCGCCCTTTAACGTCCGCCGCCATGACACACGCGGTCGTACTTATCGGAAGGCTGTCGCCCGGGCGGGGATAATCCGCGAGCACCGGACGATGGCGTACGATCAAGGGGCGGAAACGCCCCTTTATCTTTGGTGCCCGCGGCAAGCGGGCGTATCGAGGGGACTATGCAGACTGAGGACACAAAGACCGCCGCGGCCAAACGCGATACCGTCATGCTCACCGGAGCGGACATGGTGGTGCGCGCGCTCAAGGACCAGGGCGTCACGCATATCTTCGGCTATCCCGGCGGCGCCGTGCTTCCCATTTACGACGCGCTCTTCGCCGACAATGGCATCACCCATGTGCTGGTGCGCCACGAGCAGGGCGCGACCCATGCGGCGGAAGGCTATGCCCGCTCCACCGGCAGGCCCGGCGTGGTGCTGGTGACCTCCGGTCCCGGCGCGACCAATGCGGTTACCGGCCTCACCGATGCCTTGATGGATTCCATTCCGCTGGTGGTCCTGACCGGCCAGGTGGCGACGCACCTGATCGGTACCGACGCCTTCCAGGAAGCCGACACGGTCGGCATCACGCGGGCCTGCACCAAGCACAATTGGCTGGTGCGCGACGTCAACGAATTGTCGCGCACCCTGCATGAGGCATTCCAGATCGCCACCACCGGGCGTCCCGGGCCGGTGGTGATCGACATCCCCAAGGACGTCCAGTTCAAGACCGGGGAATATTTCACGCCCGAACAGTCGCGCCACCGTACCTATCGCCCGAAGACGGAGGCAGATGAGGCCGCCATCGCGCGCGCCGTCGAGATGATGGCCTCCGCCAAGCGGCCGATCTTCTATACCGGTGGCGGGCTGATCAATTCCGGGCCCAAGGCCAGCGAGGCGCTGCGCGAACTGGCGTCGCTGACCGGCTTTCCGGTGACATCGACCCTGATGGGGTTGGGTGCCTTTCCCGCGTCGTCGCCGCAATGGCTGGGCATGCTGGGGATGCACGGCACTTACGAAGCCAATCACGCCATGCATGATTGCGACGTGATGATCTGCCTGGGCGCGCGCTTCGACGACCGCGTCACCGGTCGCATCGACAAATTCTCGCCGGGTTCCAAGAAGATCCATCTCGACATCGATGCGTCGCAGATCAACAAGGTGGTGCGCGTCGATCTGGGCATCGTCGCCGATGCGGGCAACGCCATTTCCGCCATGGTGAAACTGTGGAAGGAAAAGGGCAAAAAGGCCGATCCGGCGGCGCTGAAAGATTGGTGGGCGCAAATCGACCGCTGGCGCGCCAAGCGCTCGCTGGCTTACGAGGCGTCCGACACGCTGATCAAGCCGCAATATGCCATCGACCGGCTTTATGAGCTGACCAAGGGGCGGGAGGTCTACATCACCACCGAAGTCGGCCAGCACCAGATGTGGGCGGCGCAGCGCTTCAAGTTCGAGGAGCCCAAGCATTGGATGACTTCCGGCGGGCTCGGCACCATGGGCTATGGGCTGCCGGCGGCGGTGGGCGTGCAGATGGCCCATCGCAGCGCGCTGGTGATCGATATCGCGGGCGAAGCCAGCGTGCAGATGACCATGCAGGAAATGTCGACGGCGGTTCAGTACAATCTGCCGGTCAAGATCTTCATCCTGAACAACGAATATATGGGCATGGTGCGCCAGTGGCAGCAATTGCTGCATGGCGGGCGTTATTCCCATTCCTATTCGGAAGCCCTGCCCGATTTCGTCAAGCTGGCGGAAGCGTTCGGCTGCCTGGGGCTCAGGGCGACCAAGCCGGACGAACTGGACGGCAAGATTCGCGAGATGATCGACAGCCCCAAACCGGTCCTGTTCGATTGCCGCGTCGATCCCACGGAAAATTGCTACCCCATGATCCCCTCCGGGGCGGCGCATAACGACATGATCCTCTCGGCCTTGTCCACCGCCGAGGTGAGCGACGAAGGAAAGATGCTCGTCTGATGCCGAACGAACGCCATACCCTGACCGCATTGGTCGATAACGAAGCGGGCGTGCTGGCCCGCGTCGTCGGGCTTTTTTCCGGCCGCGGCTACAACATCGAAAGCCTGACGGTGGGCGAGGTCGATGCGGCCGAGCGCACCTCGCGCATCACCATCGTCACCTCCGGCCCGCCTCAAGTGATCGAGCAGATCGAGGCGCAGTTGAAGCGGCTGGTACCGGTTCATGCCGTGACCAACTGGACGTTCGCCACCAGCGGCATCGAGCGGGAAATGGCGCTGGCCCGGGTTTCGGGCAAGGACCGGGCCGCGGCCAAGGCGGAAGCCGCCAAATTCGGCGCCCGCGTCCTGGACGATGGCGGACAGGCGACGGTGTTCGAGCTGACCGACGCATCGGCCAAGATCTCCAGCTTCATCGAGGCGATGCGGCCGCGCGGCCTCAGTGATGTTTCCCGCACCGGTGTGGCCGCCATCAGCCGCGACCCCGGCTGAGGGTTAACGCCATAGCGCGTGCGAGATAAGCCGCAAACGCAATTGCCCCGCCCGGCCCAACTGGATAAAAGGCGGGCGCCAACGGAAAGGTCCTGAAATGCGCGTCTATTACGATCGGGATGCCGATCTCAACCTCATCAAGAACAAGAAGGTTGCCGTCATCGGTTTCGGCAGCCAGGGCCATGCCCATGCGCAGAACATGCGCGACAGCGGCGTGAAAGAGGTGGTGATCGCCGCGCGTCCCGGCGCCAGTGCCAAGAAGGCGGAAGCCGCCGGCTTCAAGGTGATGGGCGTCGCCGAGGCCGCCAAATGGGCGGACGTGATGATGATGGTCACGCCCGACGAGCTTCAGGCCGACATCTGGAAGGCCGAGCTGAAGGACAACATGAAGCAAGGTGCGGCGCTTTTGTTCGCGCACGGCTTCAATGTGCATTTCAAGTTGATCGAGCCGCGTCCCGACCTGGACGTGCTGATGGTGGCGCCCAAGGGGCCCGGCCACACCGTGCGCGGCGAATATCTGAAGGGCGGCGGCGTGCCCTGCCTGATCGCGGTGCATCAGGATGCCTCCGGCAACGCCCAGGATCTGGGCCTCTCCTATGCCTCCGCCATCGGCGGCGGCCGCGCCGGCATCATCGAGACCAGCTTCCGCGAGGAATGATGGCCTACTTCGAGTGTCTCCACGAAGTGAAGCTGATCGTGGACCTGATCTATGAAGGCGGCATCGCCAACATGAACTATTCCATCTCCAACACCGCGGAATATGGCGAGTATGTCACCGGCCCGCGCATCATCACCGCCGCCACCAAGGTCGAGATGAAGAAGGTGCTGGACGACATTCAGAGCGGCAAGTTCGCCCGCGACTGGGTCCTGGAGAACAAGGCCGGCCAGGCCTCGTTCAAGGCCACCCGCGCCCGCGGCGACGCCCATCCCATCGAGGAAGTGGGCAAGAAGCTGCGCGCCATGATGCCGTGGATCGCCAAGAACAAGTTGGTGGACGCCGCAAAGAATTAGGCGCTGGTCTTTGGCCTAGCTTTTCTTGGCGAACGGAGTGAGCATAGAAAAGGTGGCCCCGCTTCGAGCCCGCGCAGCGGGCGAGGGCGGTGCGCTCCGCGCGTCGCCTACGCTGTCGCTAGACAACCCTACCCAGGCCGTAAAATTCTGCGCGCCTTTCGGTTGAACGCAAATTGGGGGCAGAATGATCAGATTCGGTGCTTGCGCGTTCGGTTTGGTCCTTCTGCTCCCGGCGCTTCCGGCGCTGGCGGGCGATCCCGCCACGGCGATCCGGTTGCGCGACCAGGCGCTGGCCGATCCCGCCGCCTATGACATCCTCCAATCCCTGACTTCCGAGATCGGCCCGCGCCCCGCCGGCTCGCCCGCCGCCATGCGCGCCCGCGAC
>JAFKFF010000499.1 GCA_017307315.1 Alphaproteobacteria bacterium | reverse complement strand
TGATCTTGAACGTGGTGGTCGAGGACCGGCCCTTCGTGCCGGCGGAACAGCGCATCGAAGTCGAAAAACTGGGCAAGGGTTTCTTCGGCGTGAAGGCGCATTACGGCTTCTTCGAGACCCCGGACGTGCCGCAGGCGATGGAAGATGCGCGCCGCTTCGGCCTGGCGCTGGACATCAGCACCGCGACCTTCTTCATCGGCCGCGAGAGCCTGGTGCCATCGGAGCATTCCGAGTTGGGACGCCTGCGCAACTGGCTCTATCGCGCCATCGCCAGCAACGCATTGTCGCCGGCGCGCTTCTACAATCTGCCGCCCAACCGGGTCGTCGAACTCGGCACCCAGACCGCGATCTGATCCTTGGACGCGCCCGCCAAGCCCTCCTTCAAGCGCGATCTCGGCCTTACGCTCGGTGCCCTGGGCGTGGTGTTCGGCGACATCGGCACCTCGCCGCTCTATGCCATGCGCGAGACCGCGCTGGCGGCGGGCGGACATCTCAATGGCCCGCCCGCGGTCTATGGCGCCCTGTCCTTGATCTTCTGGGCACTGGTGATCGTGGTGACGGTCAAATACGTCGCCTTCATCATGCGCGCCGACAACAATGGCGAAGGCGGCGTTCTGGCGCTGGCCCGCCGGTCGGCCGGACCGCCAAGACCGCCATCGGAATCGCCGCGCTTCTGGGACTGGCGCTGTTTTACGGCGACGGCATGCTGACGCCGGCCATCTCGGTATTGTCGGCGATGGAAGGCTTGAACGCGGGGTCGGGCGCTTTCGCGGCCTTGGTCTTGCCGGTCACCCTGGCGATCCTGGTGGGCCTGTTCCTGCTGCAAAGCCGGGGTACCGAGAAAATCGGCAGGCTGTTCGGCCCGGTGATGGTGCTGTGGTTCATCGTCATCGCCGCGCTGGGCGCCATCGCCATCGCCCGCTCGCCCGAAATTCTCTGGGCCGCCGATCCGCGCTATGGCCTGGCCTTGTTCGCGGCCGAGCCCTGGACCGCATTCGTGACCCTGGGCTCGGTGGTGCTGTCGGTGACGGGTTGCGAAGCGCTCTATGCCGATATGGGCCATTTCGGGCGCGCCGCGATCCGCCGCGCCTGGCTTTATTTCGCCTTCCCCGCCCTGATCCTGAATTATTTCGGCCAAGGCGCGCTCCTGCTGGAACATCCGCGAAGCGTCTCGACGCTGTTCTATGCGCTGGTGCCGGATTGGGCGCATTATCCGATGGTGGCGCTGGCGGAACTCGCCACCATCATCGCCTCGCAGGCGGTGATATCCGGCGTCTTCTCCATCACCCGCCAGGCGGTGCAGCTGGGCCAGTTGCCGCGCATGGAGATCCGCCACACCTCGGCGACCGAGCGCGGCCAGATCTTCGTGCCGCGCATCAATGTCCTTCTGTGCGTAGGCGTGGTGCTGATCGTGCTGATCTTCAAATCCTCCGACTCGCTGGCGTCTGCCTATGGCATCGCGGTGACCGGCGTGATGGTGA
>JAFKFF010000158.1 GCA_017307315.1 Alphaproteobacteria bacterium | reverse complement strand
GCAGGAGGATCGGACGAACCTCCTCCCGAGCCTCTCGATGCCGCGATACTCTATGCCCCGGTGGGCAGTCTTGTGCCGGCGGCGCTCAAAGCCGTGCGAAAGGGCGGCCGTGTCGTCTGTGCCGGCATCCACATGTCGGACATTCCGTCCTTCTCTTACGATTTGTTGTGGGAAGAAAGAGAGTTGATGTCGGTGGCCAATTTGACGCGCGCCGATGGCGAAACCTTCCTGGCCCTGGCGGGCAGGATCGGGATCAAGACCAGCATAGTGCGTTACCCCTTGAAGGAGGCGAATACCGCACTTTCGGATCTCAGGAACGGCGCCTTTGATGGAGCCGCCGTGCTGATCCCCTGACCGCCAGGCTCAATTGCGAATGAAGCCGATGACGGCGCCGGGTTCGACGGGGCTGTTCTTATGGCTTTCGATCACAAGCCGGCCGGTTGTCGGCGCTTTCAACGTCAGCAATTCGCCTTCGATCCGAAGTTCGGCAAGCGGCTGGTCGGTTTGCACCGTTGCGCCGTCATCCACAAGCCACTTTTCCAGCAGCCCTTCGGGATAGATGCGGTTGACCCAGAAATCGGGCGAAACGACGAGATGAACCATGTTGGTCTCCTATCTGATGAAAGTTTGGGCCGGGTCGGCCCAAGGACGATATGATTCAGGTCAATTCACAGTCCGCGCATTCCCAGATGCCTTGCCTTCTCCAGAAGCTTGGTGCAGCGCGCGGCGGAAGCGCCGATGCCGCCGATACAGCTGGTTCGGATCGGCCCGACGCCGGAGATTTTGAGTATGCCGCGCGCGAATGCCTTGGTGCCGTGCGCGCGGAAATACAGGCGATAGGCCAGGGCGGGCATTCCCATGGTGACGACTATCCGTGCGGAGCGGCCGGCCAGATTCCCCTTGGGGAATGTGCCGCTGCCCTGTCCCAGCAGGAATTCGCCGCAGCCCAGGGCCTCCATGAAAGCCTTCAGAAGGGCAGGCACGCCGCCCAGCCATAAGGGGAATATGAAAACAAGATGTTCTGCCCAAAGGAAGGCGTGCTGCGCCTCCACGATATCCGGATTGGTGGGCTTCTGCGGGAATTCCTGCGGGTTCCGCAAGATGGGGAAGGACAGCGAAGCGATATCCAGCCGCCTGATCTCGTGGCCCGCCGCCTCGGCGCCATCCGCATAAGCGCCGGCAAGCGCGCTGCAAAAACGTGCCGGGCTGGCGTCCGGATGGCCATTGATCAGGAGAATGCGCTTTTTCACGGGCGACGGTCGGCGGGATTGATGCCCGTGGGAACGACCGAGACGATTTTGAAGGGCTTTTGAATCCCGTCATGCTCGAGGATGGAGACGTACAGGCCGGGCCGCATGACATGCTGATCCAGCTTGTAGAAGGGCTCGTCATCGGCGTGGGTGCGCTGGTCGTAATCGAAACGCCATGACCGTCCGACACGCGACAGGCGGCCGGATTCCACGATATTGCCATTCTCCAGATGCTGGACGATGCAGTTTTGCCGCTCCTTCCGCCACGCCGCTTCGTCGATATGCCCCTCGGGCGTCAGCGGCGCGACGAATTCATAGGCGTGATTTTCATTCCCGTTGGGAAACCGGTCGGTGCGTCCCAACTCCAGCCTTATTCTCATCATCGTCATTGCGGCCTCCCGAAATGCTTTTTCACGGTTTCCTTCACGGACGCGAGTTTGGCGGCGACGGCATCCTCGCGGATATGGGGAACGATCGCGCCGAAATGCATATGTTCGAGGAAAGTGAGGCCGCACAGCTCCGCGAAATAGGCATCGAAAAGCTTGCCGACGGCATCGAATGCCCTGGTTTCGCGAACCCGATGCAGCGGCGCGCCCGAGGAACTGAAGGTGATCAGGGACCGGCCCTGCAGCAGGGGTTCCGAGCGGCCATCGCGGCCATACGCGAAGCCATAACCGAAAACGCGGTCGAGATAGCCTTTCAGCATCGCGGGCGGAGCATTCAGCCAAAAGGGATAGACGAGCGCAAATACGTTCACGTCGGACAATAGTCGCCGCTCCGCCACGATGTCGGGCCGCGGATCGAACGTCCCGGCAAACGGCAATTCTGCCTCCGGCAACGCGGGATCGAAATTCATCCGGTAGAGATCGCGGACAAGAACCTGGTGTCCTTGTCTCGCGGCCGCCTCGGCATAGGCGTCGGCCACCGAACCGGTGAAGCTGCGAGGTCTGGGATGCGCGAAAATGACGGCGTGTTTCACAAGCCTCTCCATTTCTTTGCATTATGGCGCAACCATTCCGATCGTCTTTGCGCTGCCTCAAACGGATTTTCGTTTGCGGCTTGCGCAGGATCAAACGGCCTGAGCGAGCCAAGGAGTAGGGTTTCTCCGAAAACAGAGGAGGTGTTCATGACCAAGCAGCTTGACATTCATCGTCTGGCGAAAAGCCTGCCGGCGACCAACGAACTTTGGACGTCGTTCCGGGGAGAGCTCGACGATCTTTTCGATCGCTTTTCAACGGGCTTCGAATCCTATGCCATGAAGCCGCTGTCCAACCTCGAAGATTATTGGGCCAAGAGTTTTCAGGATTTCGCACCCCTGGCCGTCGATGTCGCCGAAAACGACAAGACCTATGTCATCACCGCGGAATTGCCGGGCGTGAACGAGAAGGACATCGAAGTCAGCGTCCAGGATGGCACGCTGGTGATCAAGGGCCAGAAGCTTCAGGAGAAGGAAGAAAAGGGCGAGCATCGCTACATGAAGGAGCGACGCTATGGCAGCTTCCGCCGGACCTTCGAGCTGCCCAAGGGCACGGACGAAGCCAAGCTGGAAGCGCGCTTCCACAATGGCGTGTTGACCGTTTCCGTCCCCAAGCCGGCGGCGACGCAGGCACGGAAGGTGGACGTAAAGGCGGCTTGACCGCCTTGCCGCTGACGCCCCGGCGCGACCGGGGCGTCATTTCGGAAAATCCCGATGCGTTTCCGCTTAACCGGTCTTGCCTTTGTCCTGGCGATTTCTTGCGGCGCGCCGGCCGCCGGCGCCGAGCCCGGAAAAATCGGGTTTCTGGTGCAAGCCATGGCGGGGCGCGATGCCGCCGCCATAGTCGACTTCTACCGCCGCAGGAATTTCGCTCCAGCCTGGACCAGCGAAGACGCGGCCATTCTGATCGCGACGCTGGGCCGCGCGGCGGACGAAGGGCTCGAGCCCGGCAACTATCTGCCTGTGTCGGGCACTGGAACCGATGGCCGGGATATCGGCCTTACCCGCGCGGCTCTCGATTATCTTCGGGATGTGCGTGAAGGCCGGCCCTTTCTCCGCTCGCTCGATCCGGACGTGGCATTGCCGGAAAATTCCCATGACGCGGTGACCGAACTGGGCGATGCGATCCAATCCCATTCCCTGGCGGCCTATTTGCGCTCCGCGCCTCCGCCTGGTGCGCAATATGGGCGGCTGAGATCGGCGCTTGCGGATTATCGCGCGATTCAACGCCGCGGCGGGTGGCCGGCATTGTCGCCGGACGGCCTTCTCAAGGGCGATGGCGAGGCGATGACGCGGTTGCGTGAAAGGCTTGCATTCGAAGACCCGGCTCTTGCGACGGACGCCGATATCGATCCTGCCCTGAAGCGCTTTCAGGCTCGCCATGGATTGGAGCCGGACGGAAAGCCCGGCCCCCTGACCTTGGCGGCGCTGAACGTGACGGCGGATGCGCGGGTAAGGCAGATTCACGCCAATATGGAACGCTGGCGCTGGCTGCCGCGCAGATTCGAAGCGGACTATCTCGCCGTCAATATTCCCGATGAAAACCTCTCTCTCGTTCTTGGAGGAAGAGAGGTCCTGACCTCGCGCGTCGTCGTCGGCAAGCCAGACACGCCCACGCCGATCTTGCGGGCGGAGGGTGGCAGCCTGACCGTGAATCCACCCTGGAACATTCCCCAATCCATCGCGCGCAAGGAAATCCTGCCCAAACTGAAAGCCAACCGGTTTTATCTGCAGTCCCAGGACATGATCTTGTTGAATGGCCCCGAGGGAGATCCTTATGGCCTTCACGTCCGCTGGCGCGAGATCCCTCCGGATCATTCTCCCTATCTGATCCAGCAACATCCCGGCGCAAAAAACCCCCTGGGCGCCATTAAGCTGGAATTGCCGAACCGCTTCGACGTCTATCTGCACGACACACCTGCCAAAGGTGCGTTCTCACGTCCGGGACGCGCGGTCAGCCATGGCTGTGTCCGGGTCGAGCGCATCCTGCCGCTCGCTTCCTATGCCCTGACCCGGGATTTGGCGGCGATGAAGGAGATCGCGGACGCGATCTCGTCCGGCGAGACGCGGCATCTGCCGCTCCGGCGCCGGCTGCCGGTCTATTTTCTGTATTGGACGGCATTCGCCGCCAAGGATGGCGCGCTCCAGTTTCGCGCCGACCTGTATGGCCGGGACCGGCGGATGGCCGCGGCCGTGTCCCTCCCGATCGCCGCCCGCTCCGATTATCCTAACTGCTCAAGAGGATAGGATTTTCCATGAAGGACAGGAACTCCCGCAAAATCTTGCCGCCGCATCGCCGCGCGGTGCTGGCAAAGGTCGGCACGACGCTGTTCGCCACCTCGCTCAAGCCTGCTTTCGCGGCAGGTGCTACGTCCGGCGCCAGATCGCTCGATCTTCGCAATATCCATACCGGCGAGCATCTCTCGGTCGATTACTGGGTCAATGGGGCTTACCTCCCCGATGCGCTTGCGGCCATCAACAAAATCCTCCGGGATTTCCGCACGGGCGATATTCAGCCGATCGCGCCGCATCTTCTCGATATGCTGGCGCGTCTTCACGGCAAGCTGGAAACAAGCAAGGGCTTTGAGATCATATCGGGATATCGCTCGCCGGCCACCAATGCGGCTCTGCATGCCAGGTCCGTGGAATCGGGCGTGGCGGTGAAAAGCCTGCACATGCAAGGGATGGGGGTCGATATCCGCGTGCCGGGCCGGCCTCTCGTCCTGCTGCGGAACGCGGCGCTCACCGAACGTGCAGGGGGCGTCGGCTACTATCCGCAATCCGATTTCGTGCACGTCGATATCGGTCGCGTCCGCCGCTGGTAATGTCAGAAAAATTGTGTGGACAAAGGGGCGGAACCATCGGAATGACGTTCATTTTCGCATGCCATTGTGGACCGGTGGCTCCTGCCACGTCAGGCGCGGCGCCAGGCGATGCAACAGGACGTTGAAGCGGCGCGCCGCGACGGGACTGGATCGCCGGAGAATTGCACAGGCCTGGCCGGCGAAGCGGCAAGCGGTCTCGGTTTCACCTGC
>JAFKFF010000157.1 GCA_017307315.1 Alphaproteobacteria bacterium | reverse complement strand
CGCCGGCCTTCTCATCGGCGGCATCAACATCATCGGCGGCATCATAATCGCGGTGGCGCAGAAGGGCATGAGCTTCGGCAACGCCACCCAGACCTTCACGCTCCTGACGGTGGGTGACGGCCTGGTGTCGCAGATGCCGGCCCTGATCGTTTCCACCGCCGCGGGCCTGATGGTGTCCAAGGCCGGTGTCGAAGGCGCCACCGACAAGGCGCTGATGCGCCAGCTCTCCTTCTATCCCCAGGCGCTCGGCATGGCCGCCGCCGTGATGGGCGTGGTGGCGGTTCTGCCGGGCATGCCGACCCTGGTGTTCGGCGGCCTTTCGGGCGCGACCGGCGCGCTCGCCTATTACGCCTTCAAGCGCAAGGACGCCCGCATCGCCAGCGAGCAAGCCGAGCAGGCCAAGGTCCAGGCCGAAGCCGTGCCCAAGGAAGAACCCATCGCCACCGCCCTGGCGCTCGACCTCCTGCGCATCGAACTGGGCTATGGCCTGTTGCCGCTGATCAACGACGTGCAGGGCCACCGCATCACCGACCAGATCAAGGCGCTGCGCCGCCAGCTGGCGCAGGAGATGGGCTTCGTCATGCCGGCGGTGCGGATTCTCGACAATATGCAGCTCGGCGCCAACGAATACCGCATCCGGATCAAGGAATTCGATTCCGGCAAGGGCGAGCTTTTCCCCGGCTCCTATCTCATCATGGACCCCAAGGGCCTGCCCATCGACCTGCCCGGCACCCACACCACCGAGCCGGCCTTCGGCCTGCCCGCCACCTGGGTCACCGGCTCGCTGCGCGAGGAAGCTTCGTTCCGCGGCTTTACCGTGGTCGATCCCGGCACGGTGCTCACCACCCATCTCACCGAAGTGCTCAAAAGCCATATGGCCGAGCTTCTCTCTTATGCCGAGACCAAGAAGCTGGTGGAAGAACTGATCCCGTCGCAGATCTCGGTCACCGGGGTGCAGCGCGTGCTGCAAACTCTCTTGTCCGAGCGCGTCTCGATCCGCGACCTGCCGGCCATCCTGGAAGGCGTCGCCGAAGCCGTCGGCCATACCAAGAACGCGCTCTATATCACCGAGCATGTGCGCACCCGCCTGGCGCGCCAGCTCTGCCACGCCAATCTCTCGCCCGGTGGTTACCTGCCGCTGCTGGCGCTATCGCCGGCCTGGGAGCAGGCCTTCGCCGACTCCATCGTCGGCCAGGGCGAGGAGCGGCAGCTGGCGATGGCGCCGTCGCAGCTTCAGCAGTTCATTCAGACCGTGCGCGAACGCTATGAGGAAGCCACCGCCAAGAACGAAGTGCCGGTGCTGCTGACCAGTCCCCAGGTTCGTCCCTTCCTGCGCTCCATCGTGGAACGCTTCAGGCCCCAGACCGTGGTGATGAGCCAGAACGAGATCCATGCCTCGGTCCGGTTGCGCACTTTGGGTCAAATTTAGGTGGGGGGCCAGATCTGACCATGTCAGCCCTGGGGCAGCCGACGGCGCAGCTTCTGGCCTTTCCGGGCCAGGACGCCAGCCGGCGCAGCGCCCTGACCCTGGCTCTGAAACATCACCGCCTGCCCGAGCAGTTGCGGGAAGCCCTGCTGCGCGAGACATCCGCCATCGGTCCTTGCGGCATCGACGAAGCCTTGACCCGCGTGCTGGCGATGCGCATGCGGTTCGCGCCCATCGATCTTTCCCGCAGCAAGCGCATTTTCCTGATCGGGCCGTCCGGCGCCGGACGCAGTTGCGTGGCGGCCAAGCTTGTCCATGCTGCGGCCCGCGCCGGGCATAATCACCTGGTCGTGATCGACACCAAGGGATTCAATCCCCACAACCTGCGTGCCCGCGCCGCGTTCGGCTGCATGGGCGCGCGCCCGGATGCGCAAACCATCGGCGTTATCTCCGCACTCTCGGACGCCGAAGAAATCAGCGAAACCATCGCCGCCTTCCATCTCGACCACCTGATCGTCACCGGCCTGGATATGGCGCGCCGCCATGGCGCGTTGACGGCGGCGGTGACCCAGGGCGCCCGCCTGGCGCATGTCACCCGCTCGCCCGATGCCGACGCGCCGCTGGAGACCCTGTCCGCGCGCGAACTGGCGAATTTACTTCTGAACTAACCGCGCTAGATTTTGGCCGCGCGTCTCGCAGCATTTTTACGATTCATTTCATTATCCATGGCCGGCCCTCCGCCGCGCATAGCGCGGCCGGAGAAATGAGCCTGCCATCCATACATCCGCACGATATGCCGCGTTGAATAATGGATGGGCGGGTCGAGCCCGCCCATGGTGAGAGGGGGAAGCGAGCGGAGCGAGATTAGAAAAACTTGCCCTGGCTGAGCGCAGCGAAGATGCGCGCGGCAACGCCAGAGGGCAAAAGGCTAGCGTACCTTCTTCGGCGGCGGGCGGTTGTCCCAGCCGAAAGGTCCACATCCCATCCCGATCATCACCAGAAGACCGCCGCAGATCGCGACGTCACGGGAGAAGATTTCGAATTCCGCCCGGCGCAGCACCGGGTCCGTGATGTGCCAGTAATCGTGCAGCACCACCGCGCCCACCATGGTCATGGCGAACAGGAGCACGGCGCCGTGGCGGGTATGATAGCCCACGATCAGCGAATAGGTCCCCATCACCATCAGGACGAACGCCACGACCAGGACCAGGGGCGGCATGGGCACATGCTTGGCGCCCAGCTGCGCCACCATATGGCTCCAGTTGACGACGATGTTGAAGGCGGCCGAACCATAGAACCAGCTGAGGGCCAGCCGGCCCAGGAGCGGCGAGATCGTTTCCGAGAAAGACATGGGCCCCCTGCCCGCGACTCAGTTAGCGCGATGGTAACCGAGCTTTTGAAGGGTTCAACAGGGCCCCACCCCATTCCGGCGCGAGGGATTTTGTGACCTGAGCAGGGTTGCCTAGCGACAGCGTAGGCAACGCACGGAGCAGGTTGCCCGGCCGCTCGCTCTTGCTCGCGGCGTTCGCCCGCTTTCGCAGGTCCACCGGACCTGCTCACGCGCTTGCGCGCCGCGGCTCACAGCACGCGCGACAACGTCAGAGGACAAAAGGCCAGCGCCCTTATGCGCTGCGGAGGGTGTGTTTGCGGAGATGGCGGACGAGTGCCATCTCATCCATCCTGGCCTGATTGCGGCGGGCTTCGATTTCGGCCAGGCGCTTGGCCTGCTGCTCGACGGCCAGCTCCAGGCCTTTCAGGTCTTCAAAGGCGTTGCCCAGATCGATCTGGGCGGCGGCCTGTTCGCGTTCGATCTCTTTCAGCGTGTGGCGCAGATTCTCGCGGCGGGCGTCGATGGAGCGGAGGAAGGAGGGAAAGGCCAGACGGCCGATGTCGGAATCGCCGGCACGCTGCTTCTCGCGGGCGACATTGTCGTCCAGGTCGGCGAGCTTGCGTTCCAGGTCGTTGCGCATAGACTCGATGGCGGCGATGCGCCGCTTCATCTCGTCGACGCGGAAACGCTTCAAACGCAGCAGAGTGTCGGTACGGTTCATCACGCCCTCCCATTCCCTGCGCTGCCGAGAATGTCAGACAGCGCCGCATAAGATTCGCTTAAGCCCGCCTGCTCGTCTTTCTTCTGTGCCAGAAAGGCTTCGAGCTTGGCGTTAAGCGTTACGGCGTGGTCCACTTCAGGATTCGTGCCAGTCTTGTAGGCTCCCAGGCGTATCAATTCGGCCATGTCTTCGTAGATCGTCATCGGCCCGCGGGCCTGCAAAACCAGGTTTTGCTCAGCTTCGGTGTTGCAGCCGGGCATGGCACGGCTGACCGATTTCAGGACATTGATGGCGGGAAAGCGCCCGCGTTCCGCAATGGCACGGTCCAGAACGATATGCCCGTCCAGGATGCCGCGCACCGCATCGGAGACCGGTTCGTTGTGGTCGTCGCCTTCCACCAGCACGGTGAAGAGGCCGGTGATCGAACCCATGCCATCCTCATGGCCCGGACCGGCACGCTCCAGGAGCCGGGGCAGTTCCGCGAAGACGGTGGGCGTATAGCCCTTGGCCGCGGGCGGCTCGCCCGCAGAGAGGCCGATCTCGCGCTGGGCCATCGCGAAGCGGGTGATCGAATCCATCAACAACAGGACGTTCAGGCCCTGGTCGCGCAACTGTTCGGCCACCGCCATCGCGACATAGGCCGCCTGACGGCGCACCAGCGGCGTCTCGTCGGAAGTGGCGGCGACGACGACGCTGCGCGCCAGGCCTTCGGGGCCTAGATCGTCCTCGATGAATTCCTTCACTTCGCGGCCGCGCTCGCCGATCAGGCCGATCACGATGGCGTCGGCATTGGTGTTGCGGGCCATCATCGCCATCAGGGTGGACTTGCCCACGCCGGAACCGGCGAAGATGCCCATGCGCTGGCCCAGGCAGCAGGTGGCGAAGGTGTTGAGGGCGCGGATGCCCAGATCCAGCTTGCCGCCCACCCGGGCGCGCGACGTCGCCAGCGGCGGGGCCGCCTTGAGCGGATAGGCGAGTGCCCCTTGGGGCAAGGGCGCGCCGCCGTCGATCGCTTCCCCGAACCCGTTCACCACCCGGCCCAGCCAGGCCTTGGAGGGATAGATGGAAGCCGGCTTGTTCTCGAAGTCGGCGCGGGCGCCGAGCGTGATCCCGTCCAGGGGCCCCAGCGGCATCACCAGGGCCCGGCCATCGCGGAAGCCGACCACTTCGCAAGAAATCTTCTTTCCGTTTCCGAGACTTAGGCGAACCTGACCGCCCAGCGTGACCGCGCCGACCGCTCCGGTGACTTCGACGCCGAGACCCTCAATCCGGGCCACCCGCCCAAACCGGGTCAGGCCGGGCAGAGCCTCGATTTCCTTAAGCAGCGCGCGCATCAGGTCCTTTTTTGGCCGCCTTTTGCGGCTGAGATATCCGCATTTTGCAGCTGAAAATTTAAATGGCGGTAAACTTAACAAATCGAATCAAAGCATTATCGGGAGGCCGGATCCCCTTCCGCCCTGCAGATTTCTGGGGATTGAAAGCCCCGAGAGCCGTTAAAGGCGTCGTTAACCATTTGCGCTTACCCTCCGGCAACCGTTTAACCCTGCCGGCACGGGCCGGAGGTGATTCATGGGATTCAAGAGGGGCCTGACATGCGCGTACTGCTGATAGAAGACGACAGCGCCATGGCGCGCAGCATCGAGTTGATGCTGCGGAGTGAGGGATTGAATGTCTACACCACCGATCTCGGGGAAGAAGGGATCGATCTGGGTAAACTCTATGATTACGACATTATCGTTCTGGACCTGCAGCTGCCGGATATGTCCGGTTTCGAGGTCCTGAAGGCGCTGC
>JAFKFF010000156.1 GCA_017307315.1 Alphaproteobacteria bacterium | reverse complement strand
ATTCGCCATCCGGGACAGGCCCAGCATCTATGTGGTGGCCGCCGCGCTTGCGCTTCTGGGCGTTGCCGTTTTCGTCGCCGTTCCGCTGCCGGCGCTCTAGGTGTCCCGGTCCGGGAAAGCCCGGGCGCCGCGCCAGGTTTATGGATTGCGGATCGCGCGCTGGCGCCGATGCAGGAAATTGCGCTTCCAGGCCGGTTCCCGGCCGGCCGCGGGAGAGGGCTGGCGCGCCGCGCTCTCGCGCGGTTCCGCTGCCTTCTTCCATTTGGGCACGGGCTTGGCCTTGGGGGCTTCGGAACGCATGGCCAACAGCCCGGAACCTTCCTCGCCGATGGCCATCGCGTCATTGCGGTAGGCCCAATAGGCGATCAGGACGAAAGCCGCGACCGCGAAAAGGAACAGCAAACCGGACATTTCAGCCTCCGCCGGGCACGCTCTCATGCCCGGCGTCCTTCTACAAGAAGAGGTTTGACCCTTTGGTTAACCTCTTGCGGGCAAGCTCTTCCGCGCGGGCATGGTTTCTGCAAGGCTCGCGGGCAAAGTCTCATTTTGGGGAGCCGTTCCGGGTGCGTGATCTGATTCTGCTGGGCGCGCTTTTGAGCGTGTTGCCCCTCATTCTGCGCGCACCGCAGATCGGCATCCTGGCCTGGATCTGGGTCACGCTGATGAACCCGCAGCGGGAGGTTTACGGCTTCCTGTCCGGCTTCCAGCTCAATTTCTATATCGCCATCGCCACCGCCTTCGCCTGGGCGGGTTCCCGCGAGAAGAAGATCGCGCCGATGAACCCGGTGACCGCGATGCTGGTGCTGTTCGCGTTCTGGGTTTCCGTCACCACCTATTACGCGCTTCAGCGAGACGTCTCCTACGAATTGTGGGACCGCACCATCAAGACCCTGGTCCTGGCCTTCGCGGTGCTCGCGATCGCCAACAACAAGGCCCGCATCCAGGCGGTGGTGTGGGCGGTGGTGCTCTCCATCGGCTATTTCGGCATCAAGGGCGGTGGTTTCACCTTGCTCACCGGCGGCCGCAACCATGTCTTCGGCCCGGAAAATTCGATGATCGCGGACAACAATCATCTCGGCCTGGCGCTGGTGATGATCTTGCCCTTGATGAATTATCTCAGGGTCACCAGCCGCCGTTATTGGGTCCGGGCCGGCCTTCTGGCGGTCATGGGCCTGACCATCGTGGCGGTGATCGGTACCTATTCTCGCGGCGCGCTGGTGGCGCTGGGCGTGGCGGGCGGTGTCTATATGCTGAAATCGCGCTCGGGCCTTCTGCCGCTGGTGCTGGGCGGGATGGTGCTGCTCATGCTTCCCAACCTGGTGCCGGCCAGCTGGTTCCACCGCATGTCCACGATCGATTCCGCCGGCCAGGACGCTTCGTTCCAGGAACGGCTGGAGGCGTGGCGAACGAGCTTCAATGTCGCCGAGGCCCATCCCCTGACCGGCGGCGGCTTCGCCTCCATCGAAAACGACTGGGTGGCGCACGCCTATCACTCGCCGGGCAGTCTCAATATCGGCCGCGCCGCGCACAGCATCTATTTCGAAGTCTTGGGCGATCACGGCTTTGTCGGGCTGGCGCTTTTCCTGATGCTGGTGGCCGCCGCCTGGTACAACACGTCTGCGACGCTTTCCTTCGCCAAGACGCGGCCGGAGCTGGACTGGGCCGCCAAGCTGGCGCGCATGCTGCAGGTCAGCATCGTGGCCTATATGGTGGGCGGGGCGGCGCTCTCGATGGCCTATTATGACGGCTATTTGGTGCTTCTGGCCTTGAGCGGCGCACTTTTGCTGGCGGTGAAGCAGCCCGCGACCGATGCCTTGGGCAGAACCGTGCCGGCCTGGCGCCGCAAGGCCGAACAGGATATGGCTCGCCTGCCCGAGATGCCCGCCGCCGCGATGGATTTGCGGGCGCGCTAATTTCTCCGGACCACAAAGGGATACGTCAGATGTCCGTGCTTGTTACCGGCGGCGCCGGCTATATCGGCAGCCACATGACCCTGGCCCTGGCCGATCAGGGCGACAAGGTCGTGGTGCTGGACAATCTCACCACCGGCGTTCGGGCGCAGGTCGCCGAAGCTGCAACCTTCGTGCAAGGCGACATCCGCGACACCAAGCTGGTGCGCGAGGTCCTGGAAAAACACCAGGTCGAGGCGGTGATCCATTTCGCCGGCTCCATCGTGGTGCCGGAATCGGTGGAAAATCCGCTTTTCTACTACGCCAACAACACGGCGGCCTCGCGCGACCTGATCGAGGCATGTGTGGCGTCGGGGGTGAAGAAATTCATCTTCTCTTCCACCGCCGCGGTCTATGGCGCGACCGACCAGCCGTCGATCGCCGAGGACGGGATCAAGGCGCCCGAAAGCCCTTACGGCCGCTCCAAGCTGATGACGGAATGGATGCTGGCGGATACCGCCATGGCGCATGATTTCCGCTATGTCGCCTTGCGTTATTTCAATGTCGCGGGCGCCGATCCCAAAGGCCGCAGCGGCCAGTCGACCCCGCGCGCCACCCACCTGATCAAGCGCGCCTGCCAGGTGGCATTGGGCCGGGTGCCCTATCTGGGGATTTTCGGCACCGACTATCCCACGCCCGACGGCACCGGCATCCGCGATTACATCCATGTCTCCGACCTGATCGGGGCGCATGCGCTGGCGCTGGGGCACCTCAGGAACGGCGCAGATTCAAGCGTCTTCAATTGCGGCTATGGTCACGGCTTCTCGGTGCGCGAAGTGGTCAAGGCGGTGGAGCGCGTGGCGGGCAAGGCGCTGGCGGTGAAGGAAATGCCGCGCCGCGCCGGCGATCCGCCCATGATCGTTTCCAATCCCGCCAAGCTCAAGGCCGCGCTGGGCTGGAAGCCGGAGCATGACGCGCTGGACGAGATCGTGGCCGGCGCGTTGGCCTGGGAAAGCCGCCTGAATTCCACGTAAGTCCGGGCCTCGCGGCTTGTCGCTTCCCGCCGGGCGGTGTTACTGAGAAACCGTCACTCGCGCCTCCGGGAGAAGCCGATGAGAAAGCCGCTTCTGATCGCCGCCGCCGCTCTGCTTCTCGCCACCGGCGCCAAAGCCGCCACCCGCGATCAACTGGTGGTGACACCGGCCTGGCTTGCGGCCCATGGCGGCGACAAGACTCTGGTCATCCTCCATGTGGGCTCGGAGGCGGGATACAAGTCCGGCCATATTCCGGGCGCCCGGCTGGTCGATAGCAAGCTGCTGCAGGTCTCCCAGCCCAATCTTTCGGTGGAAGTGCCGCCGCCCGAGATGCTGCAAAAGCAGCTGGAAAGCCTAGGCGTTTCGGACGGCTCTCATATCATCGTCTATAACGAGAGCGATGAATTCCAGCGCGCCACGCGCGTGCTCTTCACGCTCGATGTCGCCGGATTCGGCGATCACTCTTCGCTGCTGGATGGCGGATTGGCGGAATGGAAGAAAGCCGGGCACGCCGTCAGCACGGAAACGCCCGCTTCCGTCCAGGGCCATCTTTCGCCGTTGCGGATCCAGCCCAGGGTGGTCGATGCCGGTTTCGTGCAATCTCACGCCACGGCGCCGGGCTACGATCTGATCGACGCGCGCGCCGCGGTCTTCTATGGCGGGCTGATCGCCAAGATGAGCGGCGATGGTCACATCCCCGGCGCCCGTTCGCTACCCTACACCAGCGTTTACGACTCCGATGGGAGATTGAAATCCGCGGCGGAATTGAAAGCCCTGTTCGCGGGCGCCGGCGTCAAGCCCGGCGACCATGTCGTGGCCTATTGCCAGGTCGGCGGCCAGTCCAGCGCCGTGGTCTTCGCCGCCCGCACCGTGGGCATCGAACCTCAGCTTTACGACGGCTCCTTCCAAGACTGGACGGCGCGCAAGCTGCCGGTCGAAACCTCGAACACGCCCGGCAAGTGACGCCTACAAGCAATATCTCGCTTGTCACTGTTTTCGCGGCCGGTCCCGGCGGCGGCAATCCCGCGCCCGTGATTCTCGACGCGGCGGGATTTGCCGATGCCGACATGCGGGCTGTTGCCGCTGCGTATGGCCATGAAAGCGTTTTCGTTTTTCCGCCGCCCGATCATTCCGATTGCCATTTCACTTTTCGGTTTTTCGTGCCCAATCATGAAATGGAAATGTGCGGTCACGCCACGCTTGGCGCGGTTTGGTTGCTGAAGCAGCTCGATAAATTGCCGGGTGAACAAATCCGGATCGCAACATTGAGCGGAACGGTCGAGGCACAGGTCGGGCCGGATGGCATCGAAATCAGCCAGCCCAAGGGAAAATTGGAGCCCTTGAAGACAGATGGGCATGCCAGGAAAATTCTTGCGGTCCTTGGCGTCGACGAAGCCGGGTTGGCGCCCCAGCCGATTTGGAATGCCAGCACCAGCCGGACCAAAACACTCATACCACTGAAGAACCCAGCGATCCTGGATGGCCTTCGACCCGATTTCGATCGGATCGAAAGAATTTGCGAGGCGATCGGATCGACCGGCCTTTATCCCTTTGCCGTTTCGGACGCGCAAAATCGCATATTCGAGGCGCGGCAATTTCCCAAATCGTCCGGCTATCCCGAAGATGCGGCGACCGGCATTGCCGCGGCGGCGCTCGCCTTCGGCTTGCTGGAAAATGGGCAGGTCTCGGCGGAGGGAGCGCCCGTTCGCGTCCGGCAGGGCCGCGCGATGGGCCGGCCTTCGGAAATCCGGGTGCGGTTTCAAACAGATTCCGCGGGCGCCGTGCGAGGCTGCTGGTTGGGCGGCGATGTGCGGTTCGAGGCTGGCCATTGAAGGCTGCCTGCCGCCACTGTCGCGAGACGCCCGCCAATGGTAATCATGCCGCGATGAGTTGCCGAAACCGGGCTGGGAGATGTTCATGTTGAAATCGTTTCTGTTCGCCGCCGCCATAACCGTCGTCTCGGCCGGTACTGCGTTCGCCGCCACGCGCGATCAGCTGCTGGTGACCCCGGCTTGGCTGGCGCAGCATGCGGCGGACAAGGATGTCGTGATCCTGCATGTCGGCACCCCGGCGGGCTATCAGGCCAAGCACATTCCCGGCGCCCATCTGCTCGAGCCCAACGGCCTAACGGTGAAAAGTCCCGAAGGATTGGTGACGGAATTGCCGCCGCCCGACGCATTGCGGGCGCAGATGCAGGCGCTCGGCATTTCGGACAAATCCCATGTCATCGTCTATAGCGAGAATGACGGCATCGCGCGGGCCACGCGCATCATCCTGACCATGGATGCGGCCGGGTTCGGCGACCGCGCTTCTTTGCTGGATGGCGGATTGAAAGGGTGGGAGGCGA
>JAFKFF010000155.1 GCA_017307315.1 Alphaproteobacteria bacterium | reverse complement strand
AGCGGCGCTCGATGGCGTGGGTGAGATTGGACAGTTTGAGCAGGTCTGCGGCGAATTGCGGCGAATCGCCCGGCTGATCCTGCAGCAGCCGCCATAGGACACAGACCTGAAAGGAATCGCGGCGGAGCTTTTCTCCCGCCAGCCTTTCGCGCGCCACCTGCAACTCCGCATCCAGCTTCTTGGCGATGACGTCGGCGGACAGTTTGTCCTTCGCTTTCATCTTGAGCGAATTGGGCGGATCGAACATGTCGCAGTCTCCCGCACGGCCGCTGTCGCGTCGGCGGTCGGGACCGACATAGTCGGTGGTGATGACGAACCCCTTGCGCCGTTCGATATGCGCCTCGATGCGCGTTCCCAGGAGGGCGGTCGAGAAGGGACGGAGCAGAAGATCGTCGGCGCCGGAATTGACCACCTTGTTGATCAGGGCCGAACTCTTCTCCCAGGCGGTCACGATGATGACGATGAAAGGATTGTACCCCGCGGCACCCTGGCGCAGCTGCTGGATCGCCTGACAGAGTTCGTCGGCCGCGCCTTGCGCTTCCCCCAGCACGATATCCGGGGTCTGGCGCTGAATGACGTCGATCATGCCTTCGAGCGTTGCCCCACCCTTATCTTGTTGGGGAGAGAATGGCCGGGCGGTGTTAAAGAAGGGTCGAAATTCCTGGTTAATGCGGCATGCCGGCGCCGACAATCTCCAGAAAATCCCGCGCCTTGAGGCTCGCGCCACCCACCAGCGCGCCATTTACGTCGTCCAGCGACAGAATCGCCCGCGCATTGGAAGGCTTCACAGAGCCGCCATAGAGAATGCGGACATCCCGGCCGATCGGTCCCAGCCGCTCGACGACGCAGCGGCGGATATGGGCATGCATGGCGACGACGTCGGCTTCGCTGGGCGTCCTGCCGGTGCCGATGGCCCAGACCGGCTCATAAGCGATGGCGGTGTTGGCCGCCGTCGCGTCCTTCGGCACGCTGCCGCCGATCTGGCCGCCGCAGACGGGATGGGCGTTGCCGGCATCGCGCTCCGCCTCGGTTTCCCCGATGCAGATGATGGCCATCAGCCCGGCCCGCCAGGCCGCGCGCGCCTTGGCGGCCACATCCTGGTCGCGCTCCCCGTGAAACTGACGCCGTTCCGAATGGCCCACGATCACGGCCGAGGCGCCCGCGTCCTTCAGCATCTCGGCGGAGATATCGCCGGTGAAAGCGCCACGCGCTTCGGCATGGCAGTCCTGACCACCCAAGGCAAAGGCGCCTTTCGCCGCTTCGGCCGCCCGGGCCAGCAGGCTGGCTGGCGGACAGACCAGCACGTCGCAAGCCGGCGCCATCGCAAGCCCGCGCTTGAGGGCTTCCAGCTCCGCCAGATCGGCCGCGAGGCCGTTCATTTTCCAGTTCCCCGCAATCAGCTGGCGCAAATTCATCCCCCTGCCGGTCTCGCCGCATGCCTTTTTGGCCGCGGCCTGCGCCGCTTGCCCTGACACGCCCCCCTCCCTATCATCCGCCGCTATTTTCGCACAACCCGTGGGAAGTTCTCATGATTCAATGGATGCACCAGCTCTCCAAGTCCTGGGTGGCTTCGCTTCTGATGGGCGGCCTGGCCTTGAGCTTCGTGGTATGGGGCATCGCCGATGTCTTCACCGGCCAGATCAGCACGGCCCTGGCGACAGTGGGATCGACGGAAATTTCCACCCAGAGCTTCCAGCGCACCTATCGCAATTTCCTGCGCAACCAGGGCCAGCAGATGGGCATGGACCTCACGCCAGAGACGGCGCAGAAAATGGGCCTGGACCAGGCCGCGCTGCAACAGATGGTCAGCCGGACCGCCCTGGACAATACCGCCGCGCGGCTGGGGCTCACCGCCACCGATGCGGAATTGGCTCAGGAGGTGCGCGCGCTGCCGGCCTTCAAGGGTCCGACCAACCAATTCGATCACAATGTCTTCCTGCAGGTGATCGGGAACGCCGGCTATGGCGAACAGGACTTCCTGGCGGAGATGCGGGCCGACGCGGCCCGCGCGCAGCTCAGCACCGCCATGGAAGCCGGCTTCGCCCTGCCCGACGGCTATACCAAGGGCCTGTTCCTTTACGTCACCGAGTTGCGCGCCGCCGATTATGTGATCGTATCGCCCGACGCGGTGGGGCCGATCGCGGCGCCCGACGACGCCACGCTGACCACTTTTGTCAAGGCACATCCGGAGCGCTTCTCCACGCCGGAATATCGCGACATCGAGTATGCCGCGGTCACGCCGCAGGATGTGGCGGCCCAGGTGGAGGTGAGCGACAAGATGATCGCCGACGAGTTCAAGCAGCACGAAGCCAATTACAACGTGCCGGAAAAGCGCGACATCCAGCAGATCGAATTCCCCAGCGAGGCCGCCGCCAAGGCGGCGCGCGAGCGGATCGCGGCGGGAACATCGTTCGAAGCCCTGGCGACGGAACGCAAGATCGCGGCGGCGGATCTGGATTTGGGCACGCTCTCCAAGGCCGACATTCCGGATACGGCGCGGGCGGATGCGATCTTCGCCCTGCCGCTGAACGAAGTCAGCCAGCCCATCAAGGGCGCGCTGAACGGCTATGTCCTCCTCAAGGTCACCAAGGTCACGCCCGGCATTTCGCGCACCCTGGAGGATTCCAGGGATCAGATTCGCCAGACCTTGGCTCTGCAACTGGCGGGCGCCAAGATCATCGACATCGTCAACGCCTATGAAGATGCCCGCTCCGGCGGCGCCGATATCGCGGCCGCGGCCAAGAAAGTCGGGATGCGGAGCGGCCGCATCTCCGCGGTGGACAAGATGGGTCTTACCCCCTCGGGTGAAAAAGCCCCCGACCTGCCCGCCGATCCGGAGTTCCTGTCGACCGCCTTCGCCGCCGAAGTCGGCGAAGACAATGATCCCTTCGCGGCCAAGAGCGGGGCCTATTACGCGCTGAAAGTGAACGGCGTCACACCGGCCAAGCTCAAGCCCCTCGACGCGGTGCGCGCCGATGCGCTGGCGGCCTGGACGGCGGACGAAAAGGCCAAGGCGCTCGCGGTCAAGGCGGTCGCCCTTACCAGCCAGGCCCAGAAGGACGGCAATCTGGCCGCCGTGGCCAAGGAACTGAAGGTCCCGGTGCTCAAGAGCCCCGCCCTGCAACGCAACACCAACGACACCACCTTCTCCTCCGCGCTGATCGAAAAGCTGTTCGGCGCCGCACCGGGCGCGGTGGTGCAGGCACCCCAGGGGATGGGCGGCAACTACATCATCGCCAAGGTGACGGGCATCGCGCACCCGGAGAATGAGAACACAAGGCAGCTCTATGCCGGAGGCCGCGGCGAGATCTCGCAACAAGCGGCGGCGGACATCACCTCGGCCTTCGCCAACGCGTCGCGAATCCAGCAAGGCGTCAAGGTCAACCAGAAGCTCCTGCAGCAGGCGACCGGCGGCACCTCGTGAGCGTGAATCCCGATTTCGAGACCTTCGCGCGCCTCTACGCCGCGAAGACGCCGCAGGCTTTGTTCCGCCGCCTGGTGGCCGATCTGGAGACCCCGGTTTCCGCTTTCCTCAAGCTGGGCGAAGGCCAGGACAATGCCTTCCTGTTGGAAAGCGTTCAGGGCGGCGAAACCCGCGGGCGCTATTCGATCATCGGCATGAAGCCGGACCTGATCTGGCGCTGCCGGGGCGATAAGGCCGAGATCAACCGCAACGCCCTGAACGGCGGCGCGTTCGCGCCACAGAAAGAGCGTCCGCTGGAATCCCTGCGCGCCCTGATCGCGGCGACGCGCATGGACCTGCCTGCCGGCCTGCCGCCGATGGCGACCGGCCTTTTCGGATATCTGGGCTACGACATGGTGCGCCAGATCGAGCATCTGCCCGCCATGCCGCCGGACCGGCTGGGCGTTCCCGACGCGATCATGCTTCGGCCGACGATCATCGCGATTTTCGACACCGTGAAGGACGAGATCGTGGTGGTGACCCCGGTGTGGCCCGAAGCCGGGCTGGACGCGCGCGCGGCTTATGCCCGGGCCGGAGAGCGCATCGAGGAAGCCGTCGCCGCCCTGGACAGGCCGCTTCCGCCCAATGCCGAGGCGCCCGCCGACATGCCGCTAGAAGCGGTGATCGAGTCCAACATGACCAAGGAGGAGTATTTCTCGGTCGTGGCGCGGGCGAAGGATTATATCCGCGCCGGCGATATCTTTCAGGTGGTGCCCAGCCAGCGCTTCCGCCGCCCCTTCGCCTTGCCGCCTTTTTCCCTCTACCGGGCGCTTCGCCGACTGAACCCCTCGCCTTTCCTCTACTATCTTTCCTTTCCCGGTTTCTCCATCGTGGGTTCGAGCCCGGAAATCCTGGTGCGGCTGCGCGACGGCAAGGTCACCATCCGCCCCATCGCCGGCACAAGGCCGCGCGGCAAGACCCCGGAACAGGATATGGCGCTGGCGGACGAGTTGATGGCCGATCCCAAGGAGCGGGCCGAACATCTGATGCTGCTCGATCTGGGTCGCAACGATGTGGGCCGTGTCGCCAAGACCGGCGCCGTGAAAGTCACCGGCAGCTTCTTCATCGAGCGCTACAGCCATGTGATGCACCTGGTGTCGAATGTGGAAGGCGAGATCCGTCCCGGGCTCGACGCGGTCGACGCCCTGTCGGCGGGATTGCCGGCGGGCACGCTCTCGGGCGCACCCAAAATCCGCGCCATGCAGATCATCGACGAGTTCGAGAAGGAAAAGCGCGGGCCTTACGGCGGCGCGGTGGGATATTTTGCCGCCGATGGATCGATGGATACCTGCATCGTGCTGCGCACCGCCTTCGTCAAGGATGGCATCATGTATGTGCAGGCGGGCGGCGGCGTTGTCGCCGACAGCGATCCGGAATCCGAATATCAGGAGACCGTCAACAAGGCGCGCGCCCTGATGGCGGCGGCGGAAGAAGCGGTCCGCTTCGCCTCGGCGGCAAAAAAGGGTCAGTAAAAGTCGTCAGCGCGCCGCAACAAGGGCGCTGCGCGCGCTTTTCAGGCGAATGGCTTCCGACACCGACACAAGCCGCACGCCGTGATCCTCCGAAAGCCATCCGGCCAGAACCCGCATGGTCACGCCGTGGGGATGGCCGATGGCAATGGCGACCCCGGATTTCTTCGCCTTGGCCGCCAGCTCGTCCAGCCGGGCGCGCACCGCGCGGTCGGTCAGCACATTGTCGAGGAAGACATCGCGCCCCGCGCTTTCCACGCCGTGCGCGTGGGAAACGCGCACGATCTGGGAAGCCGCAATGGTCCGGGAATCGAAAAAGAACAGGCGCCGTTCCGCCAGGATGCGCACCACGGGCAGGAGCGAAGCGGCATCGCTGGAGAATTTGCTCCCCTCGTGATTGTTGATCCCGGAAAGCCCGGGGACCCGCGACAAGGCCCAGGCGAGCCGTTCGGCATTGTCGGGCCCGCCTACCGTCAGCGCCTGGGGGCCGGGATCGCTGGGACCGATCGGCTGCATGGGAACATGGGCCAGGATCTCATGTCCCATCGCAAAGGATTGTTGCGCCAGGGCGGGTGTCGCGCTGGCATAAGGCAGGAAAGCCAGGGTCACTTCGGCAGGCAGCGCCATGGGTTTTGCGCTGCCTGTGGCATTCTCGCCCATGTCGTCGATGCAGATCGCGATGGCCGGCAGCGAGGACAAGGCGCCCGCGCCGGAATCGGGCGCGACCACGGAAGCCGCGGCAATCGTCCGGCGGCCTGCGCGCAGGCCATCGGGATAAACGACGCCCTCCCCGGCAGGAAACGCCGTTGCGTCCGCCGCCTGCGCCGCGCCGGATGATCGTGCTTTACCGAACTGCGCGCCCAGCGACCATGGAACGACAAGCGCGAAGGCGGCCAGACCGGCACCAAGACAAAGACGGCGCACCAGGCGCCGTCGCCGTCGAT
>JAFKFF010000154.1 GCA_017307315.1 Alphaproteobacteria bacterium | reverse complement strand
CTTGGACTTGGCACCGAAGACCGCACGCCGCGTGACCGATGGCGGCGAAGAGGAAATCCCTCTGGAAGCGCTTGCGGTCGGTGACCGCGTGCGCGTCCGCCCCGGCGAGAAGATCGCGGTGGACGGCCAGGTTCTGGAAGGCCGCTCCGCCGTGGATGAGTCCATGGTCACCGGCGAATCCATGCCGGTCACAAAAGAATCCGGCGGCAAAGTGATTGGCGGGACCATCAACCGGTCCGGCGCTTTAATCGTGCGGGCGGAAAAATTGGGCCGCGATTCGGTTCTCGCACGCATCGTGCAGATGGTGGCTGATGCCCAGAGAAGCCGCGCCCCTATCCAACGGCTGGCGGATCGTGTCGCGTCCTGGTTTGTACCGACCGTGATCGCGGTCGCGTTGCTGGCCTTCGCCGCTTGGATGATTTGGGGGCCGGAGCCCCGCTTTGCGCACGGCCTGGTGGCGGCCGTGACGGTGCTCATCATCGCCTGCCCTTGCGCCCTGGGCCTGGCCACGCCGATGTCGATCATGGTGGGGATAGGCCGTGGTGCCCAAGCCGGTGTCCTCATCAAGAATGCCGACGCACTGGAACGGATGGAGAAGATCGACACTCTGGTCGTCGACAAGACAGGAACCTTGACCGAAGGAAAGCCCTCAGTAGCCCGGATTGTCACAACTTCCGGCTTTACCGAAGACGATCTTTTGCGTCTCGCGGCTGGAGTGGAGCGCGCCAGTGAACATCCTTTGGCAATGGCGATTGTGGCTGCGGCGGATTCGCGGAAGCTTACCTTGCCGGCCGTTGAAAATTTCGATTCCCCTTCCGGCAAAGGTGTGGTTGGGACCGCCAATGGCCACAAGGTAGCGCTCGGCAATCGTGGCTTCATGGCCGAACAGGGTGTCGATACTGCCTCTCTTGCTGGGCAGGCGGAAACCCTCCGGGGTGATGGCGCGACAGCGATCTTCGCAGCTATCGACGGCGATGCCGCGGGAATTTTCGCCATCGCCGACGCGATCAAGGCAACGACGCCAAGCGCACTTGAGGGGCTGCGACGCCGCAGCATCCGCGTCGTGATGCTCACTGGCGACAACCGCACCACGGCCGAAGCTGTGGCGAAACGGCTCGGCATCGCTGAGATCGAAGCGGAAATCCTTCCCGACCAGAAGAGCCAGACCGTTGAAAGGCTCAAGCGCGAAGGCAGGTCTGTCGCCATGGCCGGTGATGGTGTCAATGATGCCCCGGCCTTGGCGGCCGCCGATGTCGGAATTGCCATGGGAACCGGCACCGACGTGGCGATGGAAAGCGCGGGAGTAACCCTGCTCAAAGGCGACCTCGGCGGCATCGTTAGAGCGCGCGCGCTGTCCGAAGCCACCATGCGCAATATCCGGCAGAACCTGCTTTTCGCCTTCGTCTACAATGCCCTGGGCGTGCCGGTGGCGGCGGGAGTCCTGTATCCCACTTTCGGCATTCTGTTGTCGCCTATGATCGCTGCGGCGGCGATGGCGCTCTCGTCCGTCAGCGTCATCGGCAATGCCCTCAGGCTTCGATGGCTCGACTTCCAGACTTAAGCAACTGTCATGAACGGGTTTCGGCCTCTGTGTTCTGCCGCCTTTAACTTGAATGTATCTGGCCCGAGGGTCTATCGTGCAGCGATGTTCACCTGCCTCGCACGGCAAATCGGAACCGTAATTCTCGCCCTTGGAATCATCATGGGGACGGTCGGGCCGAGTTGGGCCGACATGCATCCATCTAACGCGCCGGCAGCCATGGCAAAGATGCAAATGCAGAACGACTGCATGGGCATGGCCAAGAAAGGGACCAATAACAAGCAAATGCCTTGCGACGGCACCGGCTGCGGCTGCTGTCTCTGCGGCACTTGCGCGGCGCCACCCGCGCTCGATGTGACGTTGCCGGTCCAATTCTTGGAGCGCCCCAGCGAGAACGATATCGGCGACGATGTGATTCCCAAAGGGACCATCGCGCCTCCAACACTCCCTCCTCCCATACTCCACGCCTGAAACGTAAAGCCATTCGCGACCGCGAACAGGCTGACCAGGGCTTCGGCCATCGCCAAACCGCGATGAAAAGCCCCGCTTTCATACATTCCGGCGTTCGCCAGCGTTCTGCGCTGGCAGGAGTTCATCATGGATACATTTGCTAAAAAGCCGCTTTGGGTCGCTGGCGGGGCGATTGTCCTCGTAGCGGCCGGCATGGCTGCCGGCTATTGGTTGCACACCAGCGGAGTGCAAAGCCCGCCCGGGCGCCAAAGTGCCGTCGCCGCTCTCAATCCGGCTTCGGCAGCGTCAGCCACGGGGAAAATTCTCTACTACAAAAATCCCATGGGCCTTCCCGATACTTCCCCGGTTCCAAAAAAGGACTCGATGGGGATGGACTACATCCCCGTTTATGCGAGCAGCGCCGGAAACGAACCGGGCATCGTCACCGTCAGTCCGGCCCGGGTCCAGATGCTGGGGGTCAAGACGGCGCCGGTCGAGTCCCGTTCCGCGCTGGCGCGCAAGATCGAAGCGACCGGCACGATCAAGCCCGACGAAAGCAGGCTTGCATCCGTCACCACCAAGTTCGACGGAGTGGTCGAGAAATTGTTGGTCGCGACAACTGGCGCCTCCGTCCGCGCCGGCCAACCGCTGGCACAGGTCTGGATACAGACGCCAGACACAATGATG
This sequence comes from Alphaproteobacteria bacterium, assembly GCA_017307315.1. Taxonomy (GTDB): domain Bacteria; phylum Pseudomonadota; class Alphaproteobacteria; order Micropepsales; family Micropepsaceae; genus Rhizomicrobium. Next base: position 5,001 of record JAFKFF010000154.1, on the reverse strand, counting down.
CAGACCGGCCCCGACGTCATCACCCGGCAGATCGATTTGGTGATCGCGCTTCAGGACAAAAATTCGAAGGAGATCGCCCAAGCCGAAAACGTTCTGCGGCAATATGGAATCCCGGAATCCACCATTGAGGAGATCAAGCGCACCGGCCGCGCTACGCGCTTCGTAACCATCACCGCCCCAAGATCCGGCGTGATTCTGGAAAAACCCGCTATCGAAGGCATGCATTTCAACACTGGCGACCCCCTGTTCAAGATTGCCGATCTTTCCACGGTTTGGCTGATGGCCGATGTGCAGGAGCAGGACCTGGGGGCGTTGCGTGTGGGCGATAGCGCAACAGCGTCGCTCGTGGCTTATCCGGGGCAGAACTTCACGGGCAAAGTGGATTTCATCTATCCGACACTCCTTGCGGGCACGCGTCAGGGGCAAGTGCGCATCGTGCTTCCCAATCCGGACGGTCGCTTACGCGACGCGATGTATGCGCGCGTCACCATCGACACGCCCGAACTGTCGCAAAAGCCAATGGCAGTGGTACCGGATTCCGCCATCCTCAACAACGGTAGCCGTCAGGTCGTCCTGGTAGCCCATGGCCAAGGCCGCTACGAGCCTCGCGTGGTGCGGATCGGAGCCCATGGCGACGGCTATACCCAGATTCTCGGCGGCGTAAAGCCAGGCGAACAGGTCGTGATCGGCGCCAATTTTCTGATCGACGCAGAGAGCAATTTACAGGCAGCGCTGCAATCCTTTGCCTCCGGGGGGACTGCTTCGCCAAGTCCGCAGCCGGCGGGACCCAAGCCATGATCGCCCGTATCATCGAATGGTCGGCGCGCAATGGGCTGATGGTGCTGATCGCCAGCATCATCATGGCGGCTATGGGTGTCTGGGCCGTGATCAACACGCCCCTGGACGCCATTCCCGATCTCTCGGACCCCGAAGTGATCGTCTATACCGAATATCCGGGTCAGGCGCCGCAGGTGGTGGAGGACCAGCTCACCTACCCGCTCACCACTGCGCTTCTCGAAGTGCCAAAATCCACCGTGGTGCGGGGATTTTCCTATTTCGGTGTGTCGTTCGTTTATGTCCTGTTCGAGGATGGCACCGATCCCTACTGGGCGCGCAGCCGGGTGCTCGAATATCTCAACGCGGCGCAGAGCCGGCTGCCTGCCGGCGTGACCCCTTCGCTGGGCCCGGACGCGACCGGGGTGGGCTGGATCTTCGAATATGCCGTGGTCGGCGCCCAGCGCACGCTTGCCGAACTCCGGTCGATCCAGGACTGGTTCGTCCGCTTCCAGCTCAACGCGGCCGGGGGCGTGGCCGAGGTCGCCAGCATCGGCGGTTTCGTCAAGCAATATCAAGTGATCGTCGATCCGGAAAAGCTCAAAGCCTATGGTCTGTCTCTGGCACAAGTGACCGCCGCCATCCGCGCCAGCAATATGGAAGTGGGCGGCGGCACTATCGAATTGTCCGAGCGCGAATATATGGTGCGCGGCCAGGGGTACCTGAAAGGTATCGACGATCTCAACAATATCGTGCTGAAGAACGAAGGCGGAGCGCCGGTATACATCAGGAATATCGGGCGAGTGGAGTTGGGGCCGGCCGAGCGCAGAGGCTTGGCCGAGCTGAACGGTCAGGGCGAAGTCGCGGGCGCCATCGTGATGCAGCATTTTGGCGAAAATGCCCTCACCGTAATCCAGAACATCAAGCACAAGCTTGCAGCCATCGCGAGCAGCCTGCCGAAAGGCGTGTCGATCGTTCCGGTCTATGACCGCTCCGATCTCATCCACCGCGCCATAGACACGCTGACCCATACGCTGGTCGAGGAAAGTCTCATCATCGGGCTGGTCTGCATCGTCTTCTTGTTCCATGCGCGCAGCGCATTGGTCGCCATCATCATGCTGCCAGTGGGCGTCTTGATGGCATTCATCGTCATGCACGCTATTGGCGCCAGTTCCAACATCATGAGCCTGGGCGGCATTGCCATCGCCATGGGCGCGATGGTGGATGCTGCCATCGTGATGGTCGAGAATGCCCATAAGCGCTTGGAGCAGGCCGGACCTGACGCGAACCGGGTCGCGATACTCGTCAAGGCCGCCAGCGAAGTCGGCCCGGCGCTGTTTTTCAGTCTCCTGGTCATCACCGTCTCGTTCTTGCCACTCTCCACCCTTCAGGGACAGGAGGGCCGGTTGTTCAAGCCGCTGGTCTATACGCACACCTTTGCCCTGGCGGCGGCTGCCCTGTTGTCGGTGACGCTGGTGCCGGTCCTGATGATGCTGTTCGTGCGCGGCCGTATCGTGCCGGAACACAAGAATCCCTTGAATCGGGCGCTCATCTGGGCCTATCGGCCCATTATTCGATGGGTGTTGCGCACCCCGAAAGTCGCGATTGGCGCCGCAATTCTGGTGCTCGCAATTTCCGTCTATCCCGTCATGCGTATCGGCAGCGAATTCATGCCGCCTCTGAACGAAGGCACCTTGCTCTACATGCCGATCAGTCTGCCCAGCATGTCCATCACCAAGGCGGGCGAATTGATTCAACTCCAAGACAAGATCATCAAAAGCTTCCCAGAAGTGGAGTCAGTCGAAACCGTCATAAACCTCAAGCCTCAGGAAAGCTGGCCCGCGGGAATGACCCTCGACAAATTGAAATCCGACATGGACCGGGCCTTGCAATTTCCCGGCGTCACCAATGACTGGGTGATGCCGATCCAAGCTCGCATCGACATGCTCTCCACCGGCATCCGCACCCCCGTCGGCGTCAAGATCTATGGCAATGACCTCGCAGAGATCGATCGGCTATCTCATCAGGTAGAGGACGCCATACGAAAAGTTCCAGGGACCAGCAGCGCCTTCGCGCAACGCGTGCTTGGCGGCTACTACCTCAATGTCGTTCCCGATCGGACTGCGCTGGCCCGCTACGGTCTTTCCGTTCAAGACGTGCAGAATGTCGTCAGCAGCGCCCTGGGCGGCGAAGTCATCACCCAAACAGTTGAGGGCCGCGAACGCTACGGCGTCATCGCGCGCTATCCCCGGGATTTTCGCGACGATCCTCAGGGCATCGCACAAAATATACTGGTCACTACATCCAGTGGCGCGTCCATCCCGCTCGGCCAAGTCGCTTCCGTACATTTGAGCGAGGGCCCCCCTTCCATTCTCACTGAGAATGCCCAACCCGTGAATTACGTCTATATCGACATACAAGGCCGCGATTTGGGCGGCTATGTGGACGAGGCACGCAAAGCCGTGCAAGCCCAAGTGAAGCTCCCGCCAGGCTATCGCATCGAATGGAGCGGCCAGTATGAATATCTGGCCCGTGCCGCCGAACGCCTTAAGATTGTCGTTCCGCTGACGTTATTCGTGATTTTTGCACTGCTTTACATGAATTTCGGCCGCCTGACCGAGGCCCTGATCGTGATGCTGTCGGTGCCCTTCGCGCTCACCGGTGGGTTCTGGCTGATGTATCTGATGGGGTTCAACATGAGCGTCGCGGTCGCGGTTGGCTTCATCGCGCTTGCCGGTGTCGCCGCCGAGACCGGCGTGGTGATGCTGATCTATCTCGATCACGCCTTGGCGGACATGCTCAAAGAATGCCAAGCGCAAGGCCGCGAGTTCACCGCAGCCGACCTGTTCCGAGCCATAATCGAGGGTGCTGTAGAGAGAGTGCGGCCGAAAATGATGACGGTCGTGGCGATAACGGCAAGTCTGCTGCCCATCCTATGGAGCGCGGGCACCGGTTCGGAAGTGATGAAACGCATCGCTGTGCCGCTCGTCGGTGGAATGATGTCCTGCGACTGTCAATGATATGAAAGAAACTTTTTCGAAACGCACGACCATACGCTTGATGCTTGAAGTAGTCGCAAGATAAAGTGCCCCCTTGCCTGATGAGCAGTGCCCCGTGCGACAGTGCCTCTTGCACCGCCCCGACCGAAGGCGATCACGGAATTGTCGGAGCTGATACGGGCTTTTGGACCGTGCTTTGGCGCCGAGGCGCTATCGGTGCGTCTTGCTTTGACGCCGACGTTTCCGCCTCGGCGGAGACGCACCTCTTCCCTATCGATCCGTCTCCGGCTATGGTGGCGGCCTATAGGATACCCGGGTATAGTATGGCGCATCTAACAGATCAAAATGAAACGTTGCTGAAACGGGTTCGGAGAATCCGTGGTCAGCTAGAGGCTGTGGAACGCGCCCTGCTGGAAGCCAAGGATTGCGGCACCGTCCTACACCTTACCGCGGCCGCAAAAGGAGCGATCGGCGGCCTCATAGACGAAATAATTGCGTCTCATCTACAAGAACATGTCGCCCGCCCTGGTCTGGGGGACCGTGCAAGAGCGCAAGGTGCCGAGGAATTATTGATGGCAATAAAGAGGTATGGGAAATGAGTGCGCCCGACATTTCCCTGGAAGCATCCCATCTTGTTCACGAACATGTCTTCCTGGGCGCATCCCATGACAGAAATGCGCGCCGTACACTTTGGGTGGTTGTTCTTACCGTCATCATGATGGCGGGCGAAATCGTTGCAGGCTATCTGACGGGTTCAATGGCGCTTTTGGCCGATGGCTTCCACATGGCGACACACGCGGGAGCCCTGGGGGTGGCTGCCGCCGCATACGCCTATGCCCGGCGCCATGCGAGCAGCCGCAATTTCAGTTTCGGGACCGGGAAAGTCGGGGACTTGGCTGGCTTTGCATCTGCGTTGGCGCTCGGGATCATCGCTATCGGTATCGGTGTCAGCTCAGTCCAAAGATTCTTTGAGCCTGTCACGATTGCGTTCAGCGAAGCGACATGGATCGCCGTTGTTGGGCTTGGCGTCAATCTTCTGAGCGCCTGGCTGCTGGCCGGCGACCATCACCCCCATGGTCATCATGACCATGGTCATCATGACCATAATCACCATGACCATGGTCACCATGGGCATGGTCAAGACAATAATATGCGATCGGCGTACGTCCATGTGCTCGCGGATGCCTTGACCTCCGTCCTGGCAATTGGGGCACTTCTTGCGGGGCGA
>JAFKFF010000153.1 GCA_017307315.1 Alphaproteobacteria bacterium | reverse complement strand
GCAGGACCATAATGGCTTCAGCCACCAGGACCCGGGCTTCATCGACCATGTCGTAAACAAGAAGGCCGATACGGTGCGGGTCTATTTTCCGCCCGATGCCAACACGCTTCTCTATGTCACCGATCATTGCCTGAAAAGCTGGGACCGGATCAACGTCATCGTCGCGGGCAAGCAGCCGCAGCCGCAATGGCTCGACATGGAGTCCGCCATACAGCATTGCAGCCGCGGCATCGGCATGTGGGAATGGGCGAGCAACGACAAGGGCGGTGAGCCCGACCTTGTCATGGCCTGCGCGGGCGACGTTCCGACCCTGGAGACGCTGGCGGCGGTCGATTTTCTGCGCCACCACGCGCCCGAGCTCAAAATCCGCGTCATCAATGTCGTCGATCTCATGACGCTGGAGGCTAGATCCCAGCATCCCCATGGGCTGGAAGATTCGGAATTCGACCTGCTGTTCACACGCGGCAAGCCCGTGATCTTCGCCTATCACGGCTACCCTGCCCTCATCCACAGGCTTACCTATCGCCGCGCCAATCACGGAAATTTCCACGTCCACGGCTTTTGCGAGGAAGGCACCACCACAACACCCTTCGACATGGCCGTCCGCAACCATCTCGACCGCTTTCACCTAGCCGGCGACGCCATCGGCCGGCTTTCCGGCTTCGGCAATGCCCTTCACCTGCAACAGCTTCTGCGCGACCGCTTGGTCGAGCATGACGCCTATATTCGCCGTCATGGCATCGACATGCCGGCAATCCGCGATTGGCAGTGGTCGGGCGGCGGCATCGCGTCGCGATAGAAAGCTCTCCCACCATGCCGAAAGAACTGTTGACCAACCGCACCTTCGACGAGATCGCGCCAGGAGACGAAGCGAGCCTCTCGCGCCGCTTCACGCAAGACGATTTCGATCTATTTGCCCTGATCTCCGGTGACGTCAATCCGGCGATCATGGATCCGGCCTTCGCGAAGACCGACATATTCCACAAGGTCGTGGCGCACGGACTTCTCAGCGGCGGCCTTATCGCGGCGGTGTTGGGGACCAGGCTGCCCGGGCCCGGCACGATCTACCTGGACCAGTCTCTCGAGTTCCTGAGGCCTGTCGGAGTGGGAGATGACGTCACGGCGACGGTGACGGTGCGGGAAAAATACGCCGGAAGAGGCGAAGTGCTGCTGGACTGCCGCTGCGTGAACCAGAATGGCGAGCTGGTGGTGCGCGGCACCGCCCGGGTGCGTGCTCCCCGGGAGAAAATCGCGATAAGCCGGTTCGAAGCGCCGGATGTGCGCATCAACCGGCACGAGCGTTTTCGCAGCCTTCTGGCGCGCGCCGGCGGCATCCCGCCTTTATCGACCGCCGTTGCTCATCCCTGCGATCTCGCCGCTTTGGCGGCGGTATTGGATGCGGCAAAAGCCGGCCTGATCGCCCCCATCTTGGTGGGCCCCCGCGGCCGGATAGAGGCCGCCGCGAAAGCTGGGGAGCTGGACATCTCGCCTTACCGGTTGGTGGATACGCCCCACAGCGAAGCCTCCGCGGAAGCGGCCGTGGCACTGGTCGCCAAGGGAGAAGCCGGGCTTCTGATGAAAGGCTCCTTGCACACCGACGAGTTGCTTCACGCCGTTCTCGATCCGGCAAAGGGCCTTCGCACCGGGCGCCGCCTGAGCCATGTGTATCTTTTCGACATCCCCGGCTATCCCCGGCCGCTGCTGGTCACCGACGCCGCAGTCAACATCTCTCCCACGTTGCAGGAGAAGGCCGATATCGTCCAGAATGCCATCGATCTGGCTCATGTCATGGGCATCGTCGAACCCCGCGTCGCCGTCCTGTCGGCGGTGGAAACGGTCAAGCCCGAGATACCCTCCACCGTGGATGCGGCGGCGCTCAGCAAGATGGCCGAGCGCGGGCAGATCCGGGGCGGCCGGATCGACGGCCCCCTCGCCTTCGACAATGCCGTCAGCCCTTCGGCTGCCCGTGAAAAAGGGATCGTGTCGTCCGTGGCCGGCCAGGCGGACATCCTGCTCGCGCCCGATCTGGAAGCGGGCAACATGCTGGCCAAGCAACTGAGCTTTCTGGCCAACGCCGATGCCGCCGGCATCGTGTTGGGCGCCAGGGTGCCCATCATTCTGACCAGCCGCGCCGACTCGGAACGCACGCGCCTTGCCTCCTGCGCCGTGGCGGTCCTTCTGGCTGGCGCCCGCCAGGCCCTGGGAGCCAAATAATGAAGGGCCCGATCCTCACGCTCAATGCCGGCTCTTCCAGCTTGAAGTTCGCCCTGTTCGAAGCAGGCCAGGAACTGGCGGCCGGCAGCAGGGGCTCCATCGACGAGACCTTCTCCGCGCCCCGGATGGTCACCCGGGATGCCGCCGGCCATGAAAGCGCGGAGCATTGCTTTCCCAAGGCGATACCGTTTCCGGACCTGGTGGCGGAAGTGATCGCCTGGGCGGAAAAGCAATGCGGAACGGCATTGGCTGCCGTGGGCCATCGCGTCGTCCATGGCGGTTCGCATTACACCGCGCCGCAACGGGTAACAGACGAACTTCTGGCCGATCTCGACGCGCTGGTGGCGCTCGCTCCGCTGCATGAGCCTCACAATCTCGCGCCGATGCGGTTTTTGAAGGAACGCCATCCCGCGCTCGTTCAGGTCGCATGCTTCGACACCGGCTTTCACGGCACGATGCCCGCCATCGCCAGCCGCTTCGCGCTTCCCCGCAAATTCGAGGAAGACGGCGTGCGGCGTTACGGATTTCACGGGCTGTCTTATGAATATGTCGCGGGGCGGCTGCGCGAAATCGCGCCGGAGCTGGCAAAAGGCCGCGTCATTGCCGCCCATCTGGGGAACGGCGCCAGCCTCTGCGCCCTCAAGGATGGCCGCAGCATCGATACCAGCATGGGGTTTAGCGCCCTGGAAGGCCTGGTGATGGGAACGCGCTGCGGCAGCCTCGATCCCGGCGTCATCCTCTATTTCATGCGCCGATACGGCATGGGCGCGGCGCAGATCGAAAACCTTCTCTATAATCGCTCCGGCCTACTAGGTGTTTCCGGCATGTCGCCGGACATGCGGGAGCTTCTGGCCAGCGATGCAGTGGCCGCCAAAGAAGCCGTTGCGCTATTCGTGTTCCGGCTGGCGCGGGAAATCGCGGCCCTGACAGCGTCCCTGGGCGGGCTGGATGGGTTGATCTTCACCGCCGGGATCGGCGAGCATGCCTCTGAGATCCGCAAGATGACGTGCGAAAGCCTGAGCTGGCTTGGCATCGCGCTCGACGACGCCGCCAACCGGCGGAACGAGAGGCGCATTTCCGCTTCCGGCAGCCGTGTCGCGGTCATGGTGATCCCGACCGACGAAGAGGCCATGATCGCAAGGCAGGTGGTGACCCTGCTCGGCCCCGGTTGAGCGCGGCATCGGCTTTCGGCCAATATCTGTCCCGCCGGAACGCGGTGCATTCCGTTTCGATCCGACTGGGCTTCTTCCCGGCAGGCGGCCGGCTCAAAGCAGGCGCGGCAGAAGCGTCCGCTTGGCCGCTTCGAGCACCAGGGGAAGAAAGACGCCGGCCGCAAGCGGGACCGAAAGCATCCAGGTTTGCAGCGCCCCGAATCCGAAGAGCGCCCGTCCTGGCGCCCAGAACAATGTCGTCGCCAGCACCAGCAACGCCGCCCCGATCAGGAGCCAGAAGCTGAGATTGGGCCGGGCCAGCGTATCGGACAGCGACGCCCGGAAATCGCGGTTGACCAGGATCAGGCCGATATTCGTCATGACCAGGGCGGCAAACGCCATGGCGCGCAATTCCGCCACATCCAGCTTCAGCCAAAGCCCCAGACCCAGGACAAGCATCACCGCGACCAGAGCGCAAAGTCCTTGCGAAGCCGCCCAAACCGCAATGCGGCGCGGCAGGACCGGCTCGCCGGGCCGCCGCGGCGGGCGGCGCATGATATTGGCCTCCTCTCTCTCGGCCTCGAACACCACCGAGCAGGCCGGATCGATCACCATTTCCAGAATGGCGATATGGATGGGCAACAGCATCGGAGGCAGGCCGAAAAGAAGCGGCAGAAGCGCCAGTCCGGCAATGGGAACATGAACCGCCACGATATAGGCGATCGCTTTCCTCAGATTGTCATAAATGCGCCTGCCAAGCCGCACCGCGGCGACAATGGAGGCAATTTCGTCATTCAGGAGCACCAGGGCGCCCGCTTCGCGCGCCACATCGGTGCCGCGGCCGCCCATGGCGATTCCAATATTCGCAGCCTTGATGGCGGGGGCATCGTTGACCCCGTCGCCGGTCATCGCAACCACTTCGCCATTGGCTTTCAGGGCCTCCACCAGCCGCAGCTTCTGCTGCGGCCTCACGCGGGCGAACAGGGAAACATTGCGCACCGCATCGCGGAGCGCCAGGTCGCTCATCGCCTCCACTTCCGCTCCGGTCATCAGGCCACCGGATTCCAGGCCCGCCTCCACTGCAATCGCCCGCGCCGTCTGTGGATAATCGCCGGTGATCATGACCACGCGGATGCCCGCGGCACGGCATTCCCCGATGGCGGCGGGAACGGCGGCCCGCACGGGATCGGCGAATCCGATCAATCCGAGAAGTTCGAAATGCACCTGCGGAGACTGCCCGGCCGCCGCTTCGGTGGCGGCGTGCGCCGAAGCGACGGCCAGAAGCCGCAAGCCCTGCGCCGCGAAATGATCGACCTGCCGCAAAAGCCGGTCGCGCGCGGCGGAAGAAAGCGCCGCGAGATCGGCGACCGCTTCCGGGGCTCCTTTCGTGCATGTAGTCATGCCGTCTTCTCCGCTCCAGGTCTGCACGACCGCGGGCCGGTCATGCCGCATGCCGCTGCTGCTCAACAATTGCCCTGACGAGGAAATGCCCGAAATCTGCGCTGCCTCATGAATGGCCCGGTCCATCGGATCGGTAGGACGGGTAGCCGATGCCAGAAGCGCGATGCGCAAGATCTCCCTTGCGCCCTCTCCCAGATCCGCTTCAACGCGCCAGCCCTTCCCGTCCGCCGTCACGATCGTCACCAGGCGCATGCGGTTTTCCGTCAAGGTTCCGGTCTTGTCGGCACAAAGCACGGTGGCCGACCCCAGCGTCTCGATGGCGCTGACGCGGCGCGTCAGAACTCCGACACGCGAAATCCGCCGGGCGCCCACCGCCATGAACACCGACGGCAATGCCGGCCAAGGCGGCGTTGAGCCATGCCCCGTCCGTCAGCCACAACAGGATCACCACCAAGGCGGTCACCAGAAGACCGGCAAACGCGAAATCGCGTACCAGCCAGGCAAGCTGCTTTTTTAAGTGCGGTTCCTCCAGGGTGATGCCTTTGAGCGTCCGGCCGATCTTCCCCATCTCCGAGGAAAGTCCCGTTGCGGTTACGCGCGCCATCCCCTGGCCTTGCGCGATCAGGGTGCCGGCAAACAGAAGCGAGGGATGTTCGCCTGTCTGCATCGGCGCAGTTTGCTGCACGGCGTTGGCGCTTTTGCGCACAGGAACGGATTCGCCGGTAAGAAGCGATTCGTCCACCAGCAATCCTTCTCCGGAAAGCAATCCGGCGTCCGCCGGCACGCGATCGCCTTCGGAAAGAATAAGGATGTCGCCGGGCACCACGTCGCGTCCCGCGATACGGCGCTCGCGTCCGTCACGCAAAACCAGCGCACGCGGACTGGCCAGGCTCCGCAGCGACTCCAGGGCCTTCTCGCTCCGGCTTTCCTGCACGATGCCAATGGCGATGGAGATCGTGGCGAATAATGCCAGAACGGCGGCATCCACCCCCTCGCCCAATGCGACATAGATGACGGCACCGGCGAGCAGCAGCGCGAACATGGGCTGACGCAAGGTGCCCGCAGCGATGCGCAGCAAACTTCGCCGCTCCGGATTCGGCAATTCGTTCGGGCCGAAGCGCTTCAATCGCAGCGCGGCTTCGGCCGCGCTGAGCCCTATCTCGGAGGCGGCATCGACATGCATGCGCCTTTCTAGCCAGGCCGTCCGCGCCCGCATTTGATCAGGCGCAAGGCCTCCCGCCAGGCCTGCCGCTATCCTGGCAATGAATGAGGAGACCGCCATGCGGATCGAACCCATACGCGCGGGAATGGCATTCGCCCTGTTTCTGGGGCTGTTTCATGCCTGCTGGGCGCTCCTGGTAGCGCTGGGCATGGCTCAGCCATTGATGGATTTCGTCTTCCGCGTCCATTTCATCAGGCCGATCTATAGGATTGAGCCCTTCGAGATAGGCCGCGCCCTGCTGTTGGTAGGCTTTGTTTCCATTTTGGGCATGCTTCTGGGCTGGCTTGCGGCCCTGGTTTGGAACGGGGTTGCCGGAGGCCGGCCGAGATGAATCCCGCCCTCGCCTCACGCGCGCGCTATGATCGTGTTGCCATATTCCTGCATTGGTCCGTCGCCCTTTTGATTGCGGCAGCTTTCGTTCTCGGCCTGACGGTGGACGAATTCGGCAAGACTTATGAGCATATGGTCGTAAACACGCATAGCTTGATCGGCCTGGGCGTGCTGCTCCTGACATTGATACGGATCGCCTGGCGCTTCGGCCATCCCGCGCCGCCGTCGCCGCAGGCGATGAGCGCTTGGATGAAGGCTCTCGCCCGAATAACCCATGCCGCACTCTACGCGCTCATGCTCGCGGTGCCGCTGATCGGCCTGCC
>JAFKFF010000152.1 GCA_017307315.1 Alphaproteobacteria bacterium | reverse complement strand
CCGACTACGGCTATCCCGGCTACGCCAACATGGTGCTGGTGCCGCAGAAATGGATCGACACCAATCCCAAGGCGGTGCAGGCCTTCTATGACGCCAGCCGCGACGGCTGGCACGATTATCTGAACAAGGATCCGGCGCCCGCCAACGCGCTGATCAAGCGCGACAATCCCGACATGACCGACGCCATCCTCGCCCAGGCGCGGGACAAGATGAAACGCTATGACCTCGTGACGGGCGGCGACACGGGGGCCTTCGGCATGGGCGCGATGACCGACAAGCGCTGGCGCGAATTCTACCAGACCATGCAAGGCGTCGGCATCTATCCCAAGGGTCTGGACGTGACCAAAGCCTACGACCTTCGCTTCATGCGCCAGTCGCTGCAGAATTATCGATGAGCTTGCTGGCGCTGGATCGTGTCGCCAAGCGGTTCGACAACGGCACCGAGGCGTTAAAGGATCTGTCCTTCACCGTCGGGCAAGGCGAATTCGTTTCGCTGCTGGGCCCCAGCGGCTGCGGCAAGTCCACCGCCTTGCGCCTGATCGCGGGCCTGGCATCGCCGGATGACGGCACGCTTCAATGGAAAGACGCGCGGCCGGACCTGGGTTTCGTCTTCCAGGAGCCGACTCTGATGCCCTGGGCCGACGCGTTGACCAATGTCCGTCTGCCGCTGGACTTGCAGAAAATCGCCCACGGCGAAGCCGAGGCGCGCGCCGGGAACGCCTTGGCGCGCATGGGCCTGGCAAGCTTCGCGCGCGCCTTGCCCCGCGAATTGTCGGGCGGCATGAAGATGCGCGTCTCCATCGCCCGCGCGCTGGCGGCGCGGCCCCGGCTGCTGCTGATGGACGAGCCTTTCGCCGCGCTGGATGAGCCCTCGCGCCAAGGCCTGAACGACGATCTGAAGCGGCTGGCCCGTGAAGATTCCATCACCGTGATCTTCGTCACTCACAGCGTGACGGAAGCCACCTACCTCTCCGACCGCGTGCTGGTGATGACGCCCCGCCCCGGCCGGATCAAGGCCGATATCGCCTTGCCGCCCGGGCCGCGCGAGCGTCTTTCGCCCGCCTTCGCGCAAAGTCAGAAGCGCGTCGCGGACGCCCTGCTGGAGCCGACATGAAGCGCGCCGCAAGCCTGTTGCTGCCGCTGCTTCTGGGCCTGGCGCTGCTGGGTTTGTGGGAAGGGGTGGTGGCCGTTCGCCATATCCCGCCTTATGTCTTGCCCGCGCCCAGCGCCATAGCGCGCGCGCTGATCGCCAATTTCGCGTCGCTGATGCTGTCCCTCCTTTCCACCTTGACGGTGACCCTGGAAGGGTTCGCCGCCGCGCTGGTCGCGGGCGTCGGCCTTGCCATCGCCTTCAGCCAGAGCCGCACGCTCGAGCGGATGCTCTATCCTTATGCCGTGGTGCTGCAGGTGACGCCGGTGGTGGCGATCGCGCCGCTGATCCTGATCTGGGTGGGCTTCGAGCGCATCGATCTGGCGCTGGCCCTGATCGCCGCCCTGGTCGCTTTCTTCCCCATTCTGTCCAACACCACGCTGGGGCTGAAATCGGCGGACTTCCATCTGATCGACCTGATGCGGCTCTACGGCGCCTCGCGCTGGCAGATTCTCTGGCGCGTCCGCCTGCCTTCGGCTCTTCCCTATCTGCTGGGTGCGATGAAGATCGCGGGCGGGCTTTCCCTGATCGGGGCGGTGGTGGCGGAATTCGTGGCCGGGTCGGGCACCGCAACGGGCCTTGCCTGGCGCATCGTCGAGGCCGGCAACCGGCTGGAAATCGCCACCCTGTTCGCCGCGCTGCTCCTGCTCGCCCTGCTGGGGATTGCGCTTTTCGCGGGGTTTTCCTTGCTGGAATGGGCGCTTCTGCGCCGCTGGCATGAAAGTGCTCTCAGGCCACAGCCATAAATACACTAATAATCTTGTACTACATATCTATTCACGTTTCTTATGTGTTGAAGTATTGATTTTGCGTCCGCTAAATGTGATTTAGCGGCCCATGGCACCCGCATCGCCCAAAGTCCTGACCGCCAACCGGCTCCAGACCGGTGAAGTGTTGTACTGGAAGGCCGGCGGCTGGATCGCCGATCTGCGCCAGGCCGATCTGTTCGGCGAACCGGCAGCGGCCGAGGCGGCGCTCGCCCAGGCCCAGGCCTTCGTCGCCGCCAACCAGGTGGTGACGCCCTACCTGTTCGAAGTGCGCCGGACCGGAGACGGGCTCGCTCCCGTCAAGGAACGCGAAATCATTCGCAGCCTGGGACCCAGCGTGCGTCCCGACACCGGCAAGCAAGCGCCACCAATGCATAAGCATCATGTATAGATATGACGAGTTCGACGCCCGCTTCGTGGCGGAGCGCGTGGCGCAATTCCGCTACCAGGTCGAGCGACGCCTCTCCGGCGAATTGACCGAGGACAAGTTCAAGCCGCTCCGGCTGCTGAACGGGCTCTATCTGCAGCTGCACGCCTACATGCTGCGCGTCGCCGTCCCCTACGGCACCCTGGCGAGCCGCCAGTTGCGCAAGCTCGCCCATATCGCGCGCAAATACGACAAGGGCTTCGGCCATTTCACCACCCGCACCAACATCCAGTACAATTGGATCAAGCTGGTGGACGTGCCCGACATCCTGGCCGAGTTGGCCGAAGTCGAAATGCATTGCATCCAGACCTCCGGCAATTGCATCCGCAATGTCACCGCCGACCAGTTCGCCGGCGCCACCCCGGACGAGATCGAGGACCCGCGCCCTTTGGCCGAGATCATCCGCCAATGGTCCAGCCTGCATCCGGAATTCGTTTTCCTGGCGCGCAAGTTCAAGATCGCGGTGGGCGCCACGCCCGAGGACCGCGCGGCGCTTCAGTATCACGACATGGCGGTGGAGATCGTCCGCGATGGGGAAGGCCGCGTCGGCTATAAAGTGACCGCCGGCGGCGGCATGGGCCGCACCCCCTATCTCGCCCAGGTGATGAGCGACTTCGTCGCGCGCGAGGACATTCTCGCCTATCTGGAAGCGGTCTTGCGCGTCTATAATCAGGACAGCCGGCGCGATAACATCCACAAGCAGCGCATCAAGATCCTGGTCAACGCCATCGGCGTGGAGGAGATGCGCGCCCGCGTCGCCCGCGAGTTCGAAGAGATCAAGCGCATGGGCACCTTGCAATTGCCCGCCCAGGAACTCGACCGCATCGCCGCCTATTTCGCCCCGCCCGCCTTCGAGGCCTTGCCCGACGCCATGCCGACGGGCGATCTCGATTTCGAGAATTGGAAAAGGACCAACGTCCATCCCCATCGCGCGCCGGGCTACGCCATCGCCACCATTTCGCTCAAAGCCATCGGCCAGGTGCCCGGTGACGCCAGCGCCGGTCAGATGGAGGCGCTTGCCGACCTGATGGACGAATATGCCATTCCTGAAATTCGCGTCAGCCATGAGCAGAATCTGGTCCTGCCGCATGTCCGGCAGAAAGACCTGCCCGCGATTTTCGCCCGGCTGCAGGACCTGGATCTGGCCACACCCAATAGCGGGCTGATTACCGACATCATCGCCTGCCCGGGCCTGGATTATTGCGACCTCGCCAATGCCCGCTCCATTCCTGTGGCGCAGGCCATCGCCAAACGCTTCGCCGGTCTGGAGCGCCAGCACGATATCGGCGAACTCAAGATCAAGATTTCCGGCTGCATCAATGCCTGCGGCCATCACCATGCCGGCCATATCGGCATTCTGGGCGTCGACAAGAAGGGCGTCGAATATTACCAACTGCTGCTCGGCGGCTCGGGCGCGGAAGACGCCGCCATCGGCCAGATCATGGGCCCCGGCTTCGGCGAGCATGAAATCGCCGATGCGGTGGAGCGGGTGGTGAATTTCTATCTGAAGGAGCGCTCCCCCGGCGAACGCTTCCTGGACACCTATCGGCGCATCGGCATGGAGCCGTTCAAGAACATCGCCTATCAGGAGCAGATGAATGCCGCTTATAACGGTTGACGGTCTCAAGCCCGACCCCTTCGTCACGCTCGCGGACGACGCGGCGCTGCCCGAAGAAAGCGGCGCCATCGTTTCGCTCGCGCGCTTCCGCAAGGACCGTGAGGCGCTTCTTTCCCGCAACGCGCCCATCGGGGTTCGCCTCAAGGCGGAGGAATCGCCCGAGCAATTGGGCGAAGACGTCCACCGGCTGTCGGTGGTGGCGCTTGAGTTTCCCAAGTTCCGCGACGGGCGCGCTTTTTCCTGGGCACGTCAGCTGCGCACGCGGCTGGGCTTTGCCGGCGAAGTGCGCGCGGTGGGCGATTTTCTCTACGACCAGATCGCCCATCAGCGCCGGGTTGGATTCGATGCCTGGGAAATCACTGAAGGTTTCAGCGAAACCCAATTCCGCCGCGCGCTTGGCGAAATCACCAACGTCTACCAACCCTCCGCCGACGGGCGCAAAACCATCCGCGACCTACGCGTCTCCTCTCCAACCTGAACGGGAGATGAATGGCGGAAATTTCATGAAAGCCGCTTCTTATTCAGCGGCGTGGCGCCGGACCCGCCGGTAGATTATCGCCGCATTTCAGACAATGGATTGTCCATGCGCAAGGCTCTTGTTCCCATGCTCGCCTCGCTTGTGGTTTGCGGCGCGGCAACAGCCTGTCTTTTCGCCACCAACGCGGGGGCCGAGGCCAGCCCCCGCAAGCCGGTGATGATGGCGCTGGTGGCGCCGGGCGAAACGTTCGCCGAAACGGTGACGCCTGCCGTCGCGCATGGCCTGCGCGGGCAGACCAGGGCACAGATCGCCGCCGGCATGAAGCGGCTGTGCGAGGACCGCTATGCCCGCGAGGTCGGCCACATGGCCTATCTGGAAACCCGCCTCAATCTCACCCAGGCCGAACAGCCCTTGTTCGCGCGCTGGAGGGACATACGGCTTGGCATTGCCAAGCGCCGCGCCGCCGATTGCGGGAATGAGGCTCTGCGCCGCGACAACGGACCGTTGACGCCGGTCGATACCATGAGCCGCGAGCAGGATTTCCTGAAGAAGCGCCTCGCCGATCTGGACGCGGAGCGCCCCGCGCTCGCTTCACTCTACAAGGCATTGACGCCGGCGCAGCGGGAAATTCTTGTCCCGCGCGGTTTTCCTGCCATGGCGGAACTGCCGCCGGCCCCAGACGCGCTGCATCCCGGTCCGATGGGCATGGGCTTCCCGCCGCCGCTCTGACCGTCACAAAGTTTCCACAAAGCGGCAGCGGAACATCCGGTCTTGTCATCGGGGCCCGCTTGGCCCAAAGAGGCGCCGGCCAATCCTGGATGACCGGCGATGAACGCTCCCGCCCGTTTCGACACGCTGCCC
>JAFKFF010000151.1 GCA_017307315.1 Alphaproteobacteria bacterium | reverse complement strand
GAGCGGATCGCCCAGCCGCTGCACGCGCAGCCGCGTTTCGTCCTGCACGCGCTCGACCGCCGCTTCCGCCGTCAGGCCAGTACGGACCGCATCGCGCATGCGCTGGCGCCAGCCCTGGTCATAGGCGAACAGCCGATAGGCTTCGATCACCTCGCGGCCCTCGCCGGTGAGATCGAGCTCGGAGGAGACCAGCATCTGGTCCACGCTTTCGCGCAAGGAGGAGATTGCTTCTTCCAGCCGCTTCAGTTCCTCGACCGGACTGTCGGCAATCATCTTGTCGACGCGCACGCGCGGCTCGTGCAGCACCAGATGGCCCACCGCCACGCCTTCCGAAAGGCCCTCGCCGGAGAATTTGCGCGGCCGGTCGACCCGCAGTTCCGGCTCGTCCAGCTCGGCGATGTTGAAGAAACCGCCCTGGGCGACGACTTCCGCCAGCACCATGGCGACGGTCTGCAGCGCCTCGACTTCCTCTTCGGCGTAGATGCGCTCGGCCTTGTTCTGCACCGTGAGGACGCCGAAGACCTGGCCACCGCGCACGATGGGGACGCCCAGAAAGGTCTTGTACGGGTCTTCGCCGGTTTCCGGGCGATAGGAGAAATGCGGATCGGACGGCGCGTCGGACAGGTTCACCGCTTCGGCGGTTTCCGCCACCATGCCGACCAGGCCCTCGCCCTCGCGCATGCGGGTATTATGCACGGCGGCGCGGTTGAGGCCTTCGGTGGCGAACAACTCCAGCATCTTGCCGGCGCGGCGCAGATAGATCGAACAGACTTCCGCCACCATGTTGGAGGCGATGACGCCGACCAGCTTGTCCAGGCGCATCTGGGCGGAAGTCTGCTCCGCCATGATCTCGCGCAGGCGACGCAGCAGTAAACGCGGGCCGCCGGCACTGGACATAGTTGTTCTACCCCTTAGACGGCGTCGAGCTCGTAGGCGGAATGCAGGGCGCGGACCGCCAGTTCCACATATTCCTCGGCGATCAGAACGCTGACCTTGATCTCGGAAGTGGAGATCACCTGGATGTTGATCCCCTTGTCGGACAAGGTGCGGAACATGGTCTGCGCGACGCCGGGATGCGCCCGCATGCCGATGCCGATGATCGAGACCTTGGCGACATTGGCGTCATGGGTGACTTCGCGATAGGCGATATCCTTGGCATGCGCTTCGATCGCCGCCAGGGCGCGCGGCAGCTCGCTGCGGGTGACGGTGAAGGTGAGATCGGTCTGCTTTCCGTCTTCGGAGACGTTCTGCACGATCATGTCGACATTGACGCCGCCATCGGCCAGCGTTCCGAAAATGGTGGCGGCGACGCCCGGGCGGTCGGGAATCTTGTGCAGGGTGATCTTGGCTTCGTCGCGGCTGTAGGCGATGCCGGTGACCGGTTTCTTTTCCACGATATCTTCCTCGTCGCAAAGCAATGTGCCGCCCAGATCGGGCGTGAATGTCGAAAGCACCCGGGTCGGCACCCGGTGCAGCATGGCGATTTCCACCGAGCGGGTCTGCAGCACCTTGGCGCCCAGCGACGCCATTTCCAGCATCTCTTCGAAGGCGATTTTTTCCAGGCGCCTGGCCTTGGGCACGATGCGCGGATCGGTCGTGTAGACCCCATCCACGTCGGTGTAGATGTCGCAGCGGTCCGCCTTGATGCCGGCCGCCACCGCCACCGCGGACGTATCCGAACCGCCCCGTCCCAGGGTGGAGATACGCTTGCCGGGCGCGATACCCTGAAAACCGGCCACCACCGCCACTTCGCCCCGCGCCATGCGGTCGGCCATTTCGCTGGCCGGCACGCCTTCGATGCGGGCGGCGCCATGCACGGCGGAAGTCTCGATCGGCACCTGCCAGCCCAGCCAGGAGCGGGCCTTAATGCCCATGGCGTTCAGAGTGATCGCCAGAAGCCCGGAGGTGACCTGCTCGCCCGCCGCCACCACCACGTCATATTCGCGTTGGTCCGGAATCGCCTGGGTGATGACATTGGAGCCGGGATCGGGGCGGGCGGCCTCGTTGGTCCAGGCCACCAGCTTGTTGGTTTCCCCAGCCATGGCCGAGACCACGACCGCGACCTGATTGCCGCGCTCGACCTCGCGCTTGACCAGGGTGGCGACATGGCGAATGCGGGGCAGATCGGCCACCGAAGTGCCCCCGAATTTCATCGCGATTTTCGCCATTTGCGCCCGGTTTGCCCCGCTCTTTGCGGCGGCCTACATAGACGGCACGGCCTTCCCGCTCAACCCTTGAAATGCCATGACCGACAGCCCCGCCCTGACCTCCTCCATTGACCCCGCCGAAGTGGCCAAATTCTCGGCCTTGGCGGCACAATGGTGGGACCCTTCCGGCAAGTTCGCGCCGCTGCACAAATTCAATCCGGTCCGCCTTTCCTTCATTCGCGGACAGGCCGCCGCGCGCTTCAGCCGCGACCCGCGAGCGCTTGCACCCTTCGAAGGCTTGTCGTTGCTCGATATCGGTTGCGGCGGCGGGCTGCTCAGCGAGCCGATGGCACGGATGGGGTTTGCCGTCACCGGCGCAGATGCTTCGGAAAAGAATATCGGCACGGCTCGCGCCCACGCCGCCCAATCCGGGGTGGGGGTGAGCTATCGCGCGACCACGGCCGAAACGCTGGCGGAAGAAGGCCAATGTTTCGATGTGGTCCTCAACATGGAAGTGGTCGAGCATGTCGCGGATGTGGACGCCTATCTGTCGACCTGCGCGCGGTTGGTGAAGCCGGGCGGGATCACCATCGTTGCCACCTTGAACAAGACCCTGAAGTCCCTGGCGCTTGCCAAGGTCGCGGCCGAGTATGTGCTGGGCTGGATGCCGCCCGGCACCCACGACTGGAACCGGTTCATCCCGCCGGACCATCTTCGCCAGAAACTTGAAGACTCTGGTCTGACCGTACTGAAAACACAGGGTGTTTCGTTCGACGTGCTGACTTGGGACTGGCGCCTGTCGTCGGATATAGACGTCAATTACATAATCGTTGCGGGCCGCCCTTAACGCTGCGGAACGTGGCCGGCGCGCCCACAAAATCTCACCGGCATTGGTGCGGTCGGCCGATAAGGCCTTGCCGGATACCGGCAAGGCCGGCCGGCTCGGCGATCACTTCTTCGCCGGGCTGACCTGGGTATAGACCACGCGCCAGGTCCCGCCCCGTTTGGCCCAGACATCGGCGAACATCAGCATCTCCGCGCTGTCCTTGCCGTGGTCGATGGTCCGGTAATTCACCTTCCCGCCCAGTACGGCGCCGTCGGCCCAGACGGTATGGATCGGCTGCTCGATGGTGAAGGGCATGAGCCTGACGTTCGGGTTGGTCGAGGCTTTGACGAACCTCCTCTTGTCCAGGACCACGCCACCCCGGGCGATCAGGCGGTAATCGTCCGCCAGGAGCCGGTTCAGCTCCGGCCCGTCGCCGCGCAGCTGCGCCTCGTCATAGGCGATTGCCGCCTTGGCCAGGTCCGGCGGCACGTCGCTGTAATCCGGCACGGTCCAACCCGGTATGGCGGACGTCATCGCGGCCAGCAGAAACAAGACTTTCATGATCCCTCCCGATTCAAGCGTGCCAGAATAGGGCTGCGCCCCTTTTTACGCCTCCGGATTTCACCGAAGGACCTTGGCCTTCGGTCAATTGGCGCTGTCGAGATCGGGAGGAAGCGGAGCGACATCCACGCCCTCCTCTGCCAATTCGCGCGCCTCTTCCAGCGTGGTTTCGCCATAGATGTGCCGGTCCACCGTCTCGCCATAGTGAATCTTGCGGGCCTCTTCCGCGAATTTCGGCCCGACATATTCGGCATTCTCCTGCACATATTTGCGCAGGCCGGTCATGAATTGGCGCATCTTGTGCGTTTCGGGATTGATGAGCCCCGGCTTGCGGTCGCTGGCGGCCACCGCCGGCGCCATGATGGCTTTTTCGACGCGCCGCGAATTGCAGGTAGGGCAAGAGAGCTTGCCCTCTTCGGACTGCAGATCGAAGGACGCGCTGTCGCGGAACCAGCCCTCGAACTCGTGGCCGTTCTTGCAACGGAGACTATAAACGATCACCGCCGGTCTCACTCCAACGGCCTGCCCCCAGGCCGACTTGGCGAGATTATGCGGATTGCGGATTTCCGCAAGCGTCAGATCGCCTCGGGTTCAAGCCAACCCGAATGCGCGGTCGTGCTCCAGGCTTGGAACCTTTCCGCGCGCTTCCACCGACAAGCGTGGATCGATGTCGGCAGCGAAAACACCGGGTTCGGTTCCGCCTTCGGCAAGAATTTCGCCCCACGGATCCACGATCAGGCTGTGACCATAGGTGCGCCGGCCATTGGCATGAAGCCCGCCTTGCGCCGGCGCAATGACAAAGGCGCCGTTCTCGATGGCGCGGGCGCGCAGCAGAACATGCCAATGCGCCTTGCCGGTGGTCTCGGTGAAGGCCGAAGGCGCGGTGAAGGCGAAGGCGCCTTTTTGGGCCATCCGTCGGTACAGTTGCGGAAAGCGGATGTCGTAGCAGACCGAAAGGCCGATCTTTCCCCAGGGCGTCGCGGCGACCACCGCCTCATCGCCGCCCGCCACGGTGTTGGACTCTCGGTACAATTCTCCCGACGGCAGATTGACGTCGAAAAGATGGATCTTGCTGTAACGCGCCGTCACCTTGCCGTCCGGCGAAAACAGGAAGGACCGGTTGGCGGTTTTGGTGTCGCTGACCTTGATCGCCAGCGATCCGATCAGGAGCCAGACACCAAGCTCCTTCGCCAGCGAACCGAAAACCGGCAGCGCCGGGTCGCGCGCTTCCTCATGGCTGTGCGCAAGCTTGGCGCCGCCATCCGGCGCCATCAGAGTGGTGTTCTCGGGCGTAGCGACGAAATGTGCGCCATCCCTGGCGGCCGCGCGCACCAGCTTTTCGGTCTCGCGGATATTCTCCGCGACATCGTCGCCCGAGCGGAGTTGAACGCAGGCCGCGCGGAACTTGCTCATTTCAGCCGGCTTTCAATCTTGGCGATGCCGGCGCGGGCGCAAGGCTCGTCCTGCGCGCCGGAAGGGGCGCCCGATACGGCAATGGCGCCCACCACGTCGCTGCCGATCGTCAGCGGCACGCCGCCCTGTCTGGGCGTACCCATCGCCGGATCGGCCATCAATTGCGCCATGAAAGCCGGATCGGTCTTGGCGCGCTCGCCGGCTTCGCCGCTGGTCATTTTCATTTTCAAGGCGGTCGTCGCCTTGCCCGAAGCGATACGCTGGGTGATGGCGGCCGCGCCGTCGCCCGAGATCATGGCGATGGGCGTGCCGGCGGAATCCACCACCAATGCCGTCACCTTCAGTCCTTTGGCCGAACAGCTTGCGATTGCGGTCTCA
>JAFKFF010000150.1 GCA_017307315.1 Alphaproteobacteria bacterium | reverse complement strand
TGCACCTGTTCCTTTTCGTGAAAGTCCGGGAAGATTGGGCCGAAAGCCGCGAACATTACCGCGAGATCGGTCTTGATTACCCTGAAGACTGATTTTTGACCCCCATCTGTCTGCCACGCGGGCAAGCCCGCTAGCAGACATCTTCCCCCGCCAGCGGCTTCGCCGCGCGGGGGAAGAAAGCCGGTGTTTGGTTTCTCTATGGAATGGATTGACAGTGGTATCGTACTTTCCGCCCGCGCTTACGGCGAGACGGGCATCATTGCCGACCTTCTCACCCGCGGGCATGGCCGCCATTCCGGCCTGGTGCGCGGCAACAAGGCGCGCGCGCTTCTGCAGCCGGGAAATGGTCTTTCCGCCACCTGGCGGGCGCGATTGCCGGAACAGTTGGGCAATTATGCCGTGGAACTTTCGCGCGCCCGCGCCGGTGCTTTGATGGAAAGCCGGGACAGTCTCACCGGGTTGAATGCGTTTTGCGCCGTTGCCGGCGCCGCCTTGCCTGAACATCAGCCGCATGCCGGTCTCTATGACGCGGCCGAGATTTTGCTCGACGCCATGGCGTCGGAAGATTTCGCGCATTGGGGGCCATTGTATGTGCGTTGGGAGGCGGGCCTTCTGGATGCACTGGGTTTCGGCCTGGACCTGTCGCAATGTGCCGCGACCGGCACGGTCGACGACCTGATCTATGTCTCGCCGCGCACCGGCCGGGCGGTGTCGGCGGGACCGGGCGCGGAATACGCCCCGCGTCTTCTGGCCTTGCCGGCTTTCCTGCTGGGTCCGTCGGACGCGCCGGATATCGCCCAGACTCGCGCCGGACTGAAGCTGACGGGATATTTCCTCCTGGAGCGCGTGCTGGCGCCGCATGGCCGCGAAATGCCGCAGGCACGCTTGCGGCTGGACGCGTTGGCGGACAGCCAAACCGAATAGGGTTGGAGCGCTCGCGGCATAACCGAATCAGATTAGAACCGCCGGCATGGGAGCAGAACTCAAACCCGACGATATCCGCTCGGAACCGCTGGAGCGGGCGCTGGCGGAGCGCTATCTCGCCTATGCGCTGTCCACCATCACCCAGCGCGCGCTCCCCGATGCCCGCGACGGCCTCAAGCCGGTTCATCGCCGCCTGCTGCACGCCATGCGGCTTCTGGGGCTCAATCCCGCGGCCGGCTTCAAGAAATGCGCCCGCGTGGTGGGCGACGTCATCGGCAAGTATCATCCCCATGGCGATCTGGCGATCTATGAAGCCCTGGTGCGCCTGGCGCAGGATTTCGCGCTGCGCTATCCGCTGATCGAAGGCCAGGGCAATTTCGGCAATGTCGATGGCGATAACGCCGCCGCCATGCGCTACACCGAAAGCCGCCTGACCGAAGTCGCGCAGGCGCTGCTGGAAGGGCTGGACGAAAACGCGGTCGATTTTCGCGCCACCTATGACGGCGAGGACGAAGAGCCGGTGGTGTTGCCGGCGGCCTTTCCCAATCTTCTGGCCAACGGATCTTCCGGCATCGCGGTCGGCATGGCGACATCGATCCCGCCGCACAATCTGGGCGAGCTGTGCGGCGCGCTGGTGGCGCTGATCGAAAATCCGAATCTTCAGGACCGCTCGCTGCTCAAATTCGTCAAGGGACCGGACTTTCCCACCGGCGGCATCGTGGTCGAGGACCAGGCGACCATCGCCGAAGCCTATAAAACCGGGCGCGGCGGTTTCCGCCTGCGCGCGCGCTGGGAAAAGGAAGAGGGCGCGCGGGGCACCTACCAGATCGTCGTCACCGAAATCCCTTACCAGGTGCAGAAGGCCAAGCTGATCGAGCGCGTCGCCGAATTGCTCGACCTGAAGAAACTGCCTCTCCTGGACGACATACATGACGAAAGCGCCGAAGACATCCGTATCGTCCTGACGCCAAAAAACCGGACGGTGGATGCCGGTCTTTTGATGGAGCAGCTTTTCCGGCAGAGCGACCTGGAAGTCCGGGTGCCGCTCAACCTCAATGTTCTGGACAAGGGAACGGTGCCGGGGGTGATGAGCCTGAAGCAGGCGCTGCAGGCTTTTATCGATCATCGCCGCGAGGTGCTGGAACGGCGCTCCCGCCATCGCCTGGAGAAAATCGCGGCTCGGCTGGAGGTTCTGGAAGGCTATCTCGCGGTCTTCCTCAACCTCGACAAGGTGATCAAGATTATCCGCACCGAGGACGAGCCTAAGCCCAAGCTGATGAAGGCGTTCGGCCTGAACGAGAACCAGGCCGAGGCGATCCTCAACATGCGGCTGCGCTCCTTGCGCAAGCTCGAGGAAATGGAAATCCGGCGCGAGCATGCCAACCTGACTAGGGAACAAAAGGATCTGACGCGGCTCCTGGGTTCGGAGAAATTGAAGTCCGAGAAGTTGATCGAGCAGGTCAAGGAAATCGACGCCAAGTTCGGCGGCAAGACCAAGCTCGGCAAGCGGCGCACCGAGATCGCCGGCGCGCGGGACGTGGCGGAACTTTCCGCCCTGGCCGAGGAAGCGGTCGAGCTTGCGACGGCGGTCGAGAAGGAACCGATCACCATCGTTTGCTCCCAGAAGCTCTGGCTGCGCGCCTTGAAAGGCCATCAGGAAGAAAGCGAGGCAGTGAAATACCGCGAAGGCGACCGGCGCCGTTTCTGGATTCACGCCCAGACCACCGACAAGTTGATGATGCTGGCGACCGACGGACGCTTTTTCACTCTGGACTGCAGCAAGCTGCCCGGCGGGCGGGGCAATGGAGAAGCAATCCGGACCTTCATCGATCTGCCGCCGGACGCCGATATCGCGGTCATGTTCGTCCATGTGCCGGGTCGCAAATTGCTGCTTGCCGCCACATCCGGCCACGGCTTCATCACCGCCGAGGATGACGCCATCGCGATGACCAAGAACGGCAAGCGTGTGATGAATGTGAAGCCGGGGATCGAGGCGGCCGCCGCCCGGGCGGTCATGGGCGATCATGTCGCCGTCGTCGGCGAGAACCGCAAGCTGCTGGTCTTCCCGCTTGCGGATGTTCCGGAAATGGCGCGGGGCCAGGGCGTCTACCTGCAGCGCTACAAGGATGGCGGGTTGCTGGATGCAGTCGCCTTTACCTGGAAAGAGGGCCTGGCCGACGAGAACAACCGGAATTTTCCCGCCTCGGAACTCAAGGAATGGAAAGGCGAACGCGCGCAGGCGGGTCGCATCGTTCCACGCGGATGGGCGAAATCAGGGAAATTCGCGGCCTCCTGACTCCCGCGGTGTTTGGCGGATTGTCTCAAAACGAGACAGGCCCGGCCCGCTTCGCTATAAGACGCCAAGCTCCTTCCGGCGGGTTTGTCCAGCTTGCGCGCTCTGGGATTTTGCTACCTCGTCACGGTTGGTTTTTTCGCGCTCGCCATCGCGACCGCCGATCAGGCCCGCCTGCATGATGCAATGAACATGGCTGGAGAGGCGGGGGAGCATCGCATCGACGACGATCTGTTGCGGCCGGTTCTGGCATTCGTCCGGCTTCTGGACGAGAAGATATTCGATCCGCCGAGGCCGCATGTGGTCATCGCCTTGCCGCCGCCCGGTCCCGATGACATGCGCATCGCCGCCAGGGCGCATGTCCCGCCGCGTGGGCCGGTTCGTTTGATCGATCGGCCGCGGCCCCCGCCGGACCTGACGGAGCCCGTGTTCATCGCGCCGGACCTGCCGCAATTCGAAATCGAGGAGGATACCGACACCGGCCGAGCCGCCGCGAGCGGTGAGGGGCTTCGGGCGACGCCGGCTCGCCTGCAAGTGAAGGCGCGGCTGGAGCAAAGCCTCACTCCGGAATTGCGCAAGCATTTCGATCTTTTCCTCTTCGTGAGCAAGGGTGCGCGCGGCGCGGCGGCGCAGCGGCTTTATGTTTTCCGGAAGGAAAACAGCGGCGATCTCATCCTGATCTACGATTGGGCGGCATCGACGGGGCGCGAGCGTTACGAAATTTCGCCCCAGGGCAAGCGCGCCTTCACCGCCACGCCCGGCGGGCTTTATCAACTCGATCCGAAGCGGATGTACAGGCGCTATCAATCGCGCGCCTGGAACGGGCCGATGCCTTACGCGATGTTCTTCGACTGGGAACAGCGAGGTGTTCTGAGCGGGGTCGCCATCCATGGAACGGTCGGAAGCGGCATCGCCAAACTGGGCCGGCGCGCCAGCGCGGGCTGCGTTCACATCTCGCTGCCCAATGCCAAACGGCTGTTCGACCTGATCCGTCGCGATTATGGGGGGCGCGTGCCGCGATTCGTCTACGACCGGAACTCAAATGCGACGAGCAATCAGGGTGAATTGATGCACGATGCCGGCGGTGATGTCGTGATGGGCGAGGGATATCGCGTGCTGATCGATGTCGAGGATCTCTCCGCCGCCCACGGCGTGGCGCAACTTTACTGAGGATATTTCAGCCCGATCAAGCGTGCCCCGTCACCAGCCACAGAATGATGATGATGGGCAGGGGAATGCCGATCGCCCACAGAAGCACCGAGCGCATGTCTCTGTCTCTCCATCTTTCGCTGGTGAGATAACTTGCTCGTTACGCGTAAGTTCCTTGATACGAAAACACAGGCTTTCTTCCCCTGTGGCCGGAGGCCTGACGGGGGAAGATGTGCGGTAGCGGGCTTGCCCGCGTGCCGCACAGATGGAGCAAAATTAGCTGCGCCTGATTTCGTACAAGGCGATCGCCGCCGCGTTGGAGACGTTCAGGCTCTCCATGGCCTTGTCGATGGGAATGAAGGCGGCGGCGTCGCAATGCTCGCGCACCAGACGGCGGATGCCGTCTCCTTCGGAACCCAACACCAGCGCGATGTCGCCACTGGATGTCGCATCGGCGAGGGGCTGGCCGCCATCGCCAGCCAGGGCGATCCGCCAGAAGCCGGCCTCGGCGAGACGATCGAGCGCGCGCGCGATGTTGACGACCTCGACATAGGGAACGATTTCCAGGGCGCCCGAAGCGGCTTTGGCGAGCGTTCCCGACTGGGACGGGGCATGCCGGTCCTGCACGATGACGGCGCTGGCGCCGAAGGCGGCTGCGGTCCTGAGGATCGCCCCGACATTGTGCGGATCCGAAAGCTGATCCAGGACCAGCACCACCCGGCGGGTTCCCGGCTTGGCCGCCAGAATTTCATCCAGATCCTGGGCCGGGAGGGGATCGCAGGAGAGAGCTGCCCCCTGATGGACAGCCCCGGGGGGCAGGAGCCGCGAAATGGCTTCGGCTTCTGCCGGCTCGGCCCGTACCCGGCCGGCCGCGAGCTTTCCGCCCAGGCTTTCGGCTGCCCGGGCCGTGAGCAGCAGGCGATGGAGCTTGCGGCGCGGGTTGGCCAGGGCCGCCTGGACGGCATGAAGGCCGTAAAGCCAGTTTTCAGCC
>JAFKFF010000149.1:5481-8117 GCA_017307315.1 Alphaproteobacteria bacterium | reverse complement strand
GGGGGGCGGGGCCGGATCCATTTGAGCATTTGGTGCTCGCGCGGCGACGGCGTGCCTTCCCAGCGGCGGCAGACATAGAGCGGCATCAGCAACTGAAAGTCGCTGTACCCGTGGGACGCGAAGGTGAACGGCGCCAGGCAGGCTTCCTTGACGGCAATGCCCAATTCTTCCTTGAGCTCGCGGATCAAGGCGCCTTCCGGCGTCTCGCCCGCTTCCAGTTTTCCACCCGGAAATTCCCATAGCCCCGCCATCGTCTTTCCCGGCGGCCGTTGTGCGATCAGCACGCGCCCGTCCGGATCGACAAGCGCCGCCGCCACCACCAGGATGACGGGCTTGGCGTTGCCCGCCGTCATGATGGGAAATTCCCGGCTAAAGGGGCCTTAAATGACATGGTAAACCTTCGCTAAAAATGGCTTCAATCGGTAGCGGGCGCCAGGATAAGGCCCGCGAACAAGGAGAGGAAACATGACGACATTCGGCACGGCGGTCTGGCATGGCGGCCTGAAGGACGGCAAGGGGGCGATTTCCACCAAGAGCGGCGCCCTCAAGGATTATCCTTACGGTTTTGCCAGCCGGTTCGAAGGCAAACCCGGTACCAACCCGGAAGAGTTGATCGGCGCCGCCCATGCCGGCTGCTTCACCATGGCATTGTCGCTGATCCTGGGAGAAGCCGGACTGACCGCCGACGAAATGAATACCCAGGCGGATGTGACGTTGGAAAAACAGGCCGACGGCTTTGCCATCACCAAAGTGCACTTGACCTTGCGCGCGAAAATTCCCGGATGCGACAAGGCCCAGTTCGACGCGCTGGCGGGCAAGGCGAAAGCCGGTTGCCCGGTCTCCAAGCTGCTCAAGGCCGAGATCACGCTGGACGCGAGTTTGGTTTGACCCCCATCTGTCTCTTTCGCGCAAGCGCTCAGAGACATCTTCCCCCGCCAGTGGCTTCGCCGCGGGGGGGGGGCCGGCGCTTGTTACGCAAACCGCGCGGCGACGATGCCGCCGATCTCCGCCAGCGCGCGGTCCTGCGGCGCGTCGCCGGCCCGGTTGCCATCGGTATAGGCGCAGACCAGAACCGGTGCCCGCCCGGCGGGCGGCCAGAGGATGGCGATGTCGTTGAGCGCGCCCGCCGCGCCCGAGCCGGTCTTGTCGCCCGCTTTCCACCCGGCCGGCAGTCCGGCCCGCAAGCGCGACAGGCCCGTCATCCAGTCGGTGAGTTGTTTGCGCGAAGCGGATGAAAGCGTGTCTCCCAGAAGAATGTCGCGCAGATTGGCGAGCATCGCGGACGGCACGGTGGTATCGCGTTCGCCGTCCGGCACGTTGAGGGCTCCTTCGGTGCGGTCGAACCGCGTCCGGCTGTCGCCCAGATCGCGCGCGAAGCTGGTCAGTCCCGGCGGCCCCCCGATATCGGCGAACAAAAGATTGGCGGCGGTGTTGTCGCTGAGCGTGACGGTGGCGGCGCAAAGCGCGCCGACGCTCATGCCGCGCGCCAGGTTCTTGGAGGTTTCGGGCGCGTATTCGAGCAAATCGCTTTTCTGATAGCGGATAACCCGCTCCAGGCGCTCCTTTCCGGCGTCGACGCGCGTGAGGACTGCCGCCACCAGCATCACCTTGAAGGTGCTGCACATCAGGAAGCGTTCGCTTTCGCGATAGAAGATGGAATTGCCGTTTCCGGTGTCCAGCGCCGCGACGCCGATGCGAAGGCCGAGCCGCTTCTCCATCGCGGCCAGGCTGCGGCCGGAAGCATTATAGCCTTCGTCCGCCGCATGGAGTGGGGTCGACAGCAGCAATGCCGAAACACCCAGCATGGCGCGGCGCGTCGGCGCCGGATTCGATTCGCCCATGGCGCCTGTATAGCAGGCAGAAGCATCCCTTCGGAGCCTCAGCTGCGGTACGAACCATTAATATCGATATAGCCATGGGTCAGATCGCAGGTCCAGACGCGCGCTGCGCCCTTGCCCAGCCCCAGATCGACGGCAATTTCGACTTCGCGGCCCGACACGGCCTTGGTCGCGGCGGCTTCGTTATATTTCGCCGCGCGCGCGCCGTTTTCGGCGACGACATGGCCGCCGAAGGAAATCTTGAGCCGGTCGCGGTCGGCGGCTTCGCCGGACTTGCCCACCGCCATCACCACCCGGCCCCAATTGGCGTCATTGCCCGCGATCGCGGTCTTGACCAGGGGTGAATTCGCCACCGCCAGCGCGATGTGGCGCGCGGCGTCGTTGCTCTCCGCGCCCGCGACATCGATGCGGATCAATTTCTCGGCGCCCTCCCCGTCCTTGACCACCGCCAGCGCCAGTTCCAGCAACAAGGCGTCCAGGCTCTTGCGGAAACCCGTCAGCCGCTTGTCGGACGCGCGCGTCACCGCGCCATGCTTGGCACCCTTGCCGGTAGCGAACAGGATCAAGGTGTCGCTGGTGGAGGTATCCGAATCCACCGTGATCGAATTGAAGGAGGGTCCCACGCCGGCCGAAAGGCATTCCTGAAGGACGGCAGCCGGCAGGGCGGCGTCGGTGAAAACGAAAGCGAGCATGGTCGCCATGTCGGGCGCGATCATCCCCGATCCCTTGGCGATTCCGTTCAGGGTCACCTTGACGCCGTCGATGGTGGCGCTGGCGGTGGCAAGCTTGGGATAGGTG
>JAFKFF010000149.1:0-5475 GCA_017307315.1 Alphaproteobacteria bacterium | reverse complement strand
TCGGCGGCAGCGCGCCAACCGGAGGCGGAAGCGTCTTCCGCGACGCGACCCAAAATTTTTGTAATCCGTTCTGCCGGAAGGGGCTCGCCGATCACTCCGGTCGAGGCCAGGAGAACCTCGGAAGCCTGGCAGCCGATGACCGCTCCGGCCGCTTCCGCCACCGCGCGGGCGCCCACCATGCCGGCCTGGCCGGTGAACGCGTTGGCGTTGCCGCTGTTCACCACCAGGGCGCGCGCCTGGCCGCGCTTCAGCTGCGTGCGGCACCAATCCACCGGCGCCGACGCCGTCTTGGACCGGGTGAAGACGCCCGCCGCCTCGGTACCGGGGGCCAGAATCGCCAAAAGCACATCGGTCCGGTCGCGGTATTTGATTCCCGCCGCGCCCGTGGCCAGCCGGACCCCAGCCAGCGGCGGCAAAAAGGGGAATTTCTTGGGCGCAAGCGGTGAAATTTTCTTGGGCTGCGGCTTTGCGGCTTTCGCCGGCGCCCCTTTTCCCTTGGCCATGCCGATCCCCCAAAATGGCGGCCTTCAGGCCGCGGCGCGCGATAGTGTGGAATTCGGGCGCTTTGACAAGGGCCGATTTGGCCTTACGCCAAATTTGACAATGGGATAGCCCGTTCTTATGTCTCCCGCGCGGCCGCTATTCGCGGAAATGGCGGTTACGCCCTTAAAGCCGGCCCGACAGAGGATTTTCATGCTGGGCATCAGCGCGCTCGCCAAACAGTTCTTTGGCTCCGCCAACGAACGCAAGATCAAGCCCTTATGGGCGACCGTGGCCAAGATCAACGCCCTGGAACCCCGTTTCCAGGCGATGAACGACGACGAATTGAGGGCTATGACCCCGGCCTTCCGGGAGCGGCTCGCCGCGGGCGAAACCCTGGACGATCTTCTGCCGGAAGCCTTCGCGGTGGTCCGCGAGGCGGCCAAGCGCACGCTCGGCCAGCGGCATTTCGACGTCCAGCTGGTGGGCGGCATGGTCCTGCATCAGGGTCACATTTCGGAAATGCGGACCGGCGAAGGCAAGACCCTGGTCGCCACCCTTCCCACCTATCTCAACGCCCTTGCCGGCGACGGCGTTCATGTCGTGACGGTCAACGATTACCTGGCCAAGCGCGACAGCGGGTGGATGGGGCAGATCTACCGTTTCCTGGGCCTTACCACGGGCTGCATCGTCCATGGCCTGAACGACGAGGAACGCCGCGAAGCCTATGCGGCTGACGTCACCTACGGTACCAACAACGAGTTCGGCTTCGACTATCTGCGCGACAACATGAAATACGCGCTGAACACCATGACCCAGCGCGGTCATGCGTACGCAATCGTCGACGAAGTGGACTCCATCCTGATCGACGAAGCCCGCACGCCCTTGATCATTTCCGGTCCCACCCAGGATTTGACGGAAATGTACAAGGCGGTGGACGCCACCATGGGGTACCTGACGCCGGAAGATTACGACCTGGACGAAAAGTCCAAGCAGGTAACGCTGACCGAAACCGGCGCGGAGCACATGGTGCAGCTCCTGCGCAATGCCGGCCTGCTTCAGCATGGCGATCTTTACGACACCGAGAACATCTCGGTGCTGCATCACGTCAATCAGGGCCTGAAGGCGCACAAGCTCTTCCAGCGCGACAAGGATTATATCGTCAAGAACGACCAGGTGGTCATCATCGACGAATTCACCGGCCGCATGATGGAGGGCCGGCGCTATTCCGAAGGCCTGCACCAGGCGCTGGAAGCCAAGGAACAGGTGACCGTCCAGCCGGAGAATGTCACTCTCGCCTCCATCACCTTCCAGAATTACTTCCGCCTCTATGACAAGCTGGCCGGCATGACCGGCACCGCCATGACCGAGGCGGCGGAGTTCATGGACATCTACCGGCTCGACGTCCGCGACATTCCCACCAATGTTCCGGTGGCGCGCATCGATCACGACGACGAAGTCTACCGCACCGCCGACGAGAAGAACGACGCCATCGTCAAGCTGGTGGAAAGTTGCCGCGCCAAGGGTCAGCCGATCCTGGTCGGCACCACGTCGATCGAGAAATCCGAGCAGCTTTCCGAGCTGATGAAGAAGCGTCGCATTCCGCACAATGTGCTCAATGCCCGCTATCACGAGCAGGAAGCCTTCATCGTCGCCCAGGCGGGCGTACCCGGCGCGGTAACCATCGCCACCAACATGGCGGGTCGCGGCACCGACATTCAGCTGGGTGGCAATGTCGAAATGCGCGTCAGCCACGAGCTGGCCGCCGTGACCGATCCGGCGGAGCGGGAAGCCCGCATTCAGGCGATCCGCGAGGAAGTCGCCGCCAAAAAGCAGGAAGCTCTTGCCGCGGGCGGCCTCTACGTCATCGGCACCGAACGGCACGAAAGCCGGCGCATCGACAATCAGCTGCGCGGCCGCTCCGGCCGCCAGGGCGATCCCGGCGCTTCCAAATTCTTCCTGTCTCTGCAGGACGATCTGATGCGCATCTTCGGATCGGAGCGGATGGATGCCATCCTCACCCGCCTGGGCCTGGAGCCCGGCGAAGCCATCACCCATCCCTGGGTCAACAAGGCTCTGGAGAAAGCGCAGCAGAAAGTCGAAGCGCGCAACTTCGAAATCCGCAAGAACATCCTGAAATACGACGACGTCCTCAACGATCAGCGCAAGGTGATCTTCGACCAGCGCAAGGAAATCATGAATTCCGAGGACGTGTCGGACCAGATCGCCGATTTCCGCGAGGACGTGGTCGAGGCCCTGGTCGCTCGGCACATTCCGGAAAAGGCTTATGCCGAGCAATGGGACGCTCCCGGGCTGCACGACGAGGTGGCCAAGACCTTCGGCCTCGACCTTCCCGTCGTCGATTGGACCAAGGAAGAAGGCATTGCCGACGAAGAGGTGCGCGAGCGCATCCAGAAGGCGGTCGATGCCCGCGCCGCCGAGCGCGCGGCCAATTTCGGCCTGGATGTCACGCGCTATGTCGAGAAAGCCATCCTGCTGCAGACCCTCGACACCAATTGGCGCGAGCACATCGTCAATCTCGACCATTTGCGCCAATATGTCGGCCTGCGCGGCTATGGCCAGCGCGATCCGCTCAATGAGTATAAGAGCGAAGCGTTCGAACTCTTCGAAGCCTTGCTGGCCAAGCTGCGCAGCGACACCATCGAGCAGTTGATGCATGTGCAGATCCAGACCGGGGAACCGCCGCCGGAGATGGCGCAAAGACCCCTGCCGCCGATGCAGGCAAGCCATATCGACCCGCTGACCGGGGAAGACGAGATGGCGCAGCCGCCGCAGTTCCGCGCCGTTCCCAGCGGTCCCGTCGATCCAAACAATCCGGAGACCTGGTCGAAGGTTCAGCGCAACGCGCCCTGTCCTTGCGGGTCGGGCCGCAAGTACAAGCATTGCCACGGCGCGCTGACCTGAAAGCCGGGAGTTGCGCTTAACCGCCGATTCGCGCGTTATGTGTGCGGATCGCGGGGGAAACCGGCCGTGCTGACCGAACACAAATCCGATGGCAAGACCGTCTGGGTGGATCTGTGCGAGCCCACCGAAGCGGAATTGGCGCGCGCCTGCGACGATTATGGCCTCGATATCCCGCCCCGCGCGGAACTGGAAGAGATCGAGTTTTCAAGCCGCCTGCAATATGAGGATGAGGTCTTCACCATCTCCTTGCCGGTCACGCCCCACGCCAAGAATGGGGATGACGGCGTCACCTCTCCCCTGGGCTTCATCCTGACAAAGGATCTTCTGGTCACCGTCCGTTTCGCCCATCTGCACACTTTTCCCGCCATCATCAAACGTGTGGAGCGGCGGCCGCGCAGCGCGCCCGACATCTTCATGGTGATCGTCGAGGCGCTGGTCGATTACGGCGCCGACCGGCTGGAGGAGTTGCGCGCCGAGGCGCTGGCGGTTTCGAACCGCATCTTCCACAAACAGATGCAGGCGCGCCGGCAGACCAACGTCAAGCGCACCAACCGGATGCTGCGCGATACGCTGGTCGAGATCGGCGACATGGGGGAACGGCTCTCCTATATCCGCGACACGCTGCTGGTGATGCAGCGCGCCGTGCCCTTCGTGGCCGAACATGGCAATGGCTGGCTGGGCGACACCGTCAAGGCCCGCTTGAAAATGGCCGGCAGCGACGTTCAGTCCCTTAACGATTACGAAGTCCATCTGACCGACAAGCTGCAATTCCTGCTCGACGCCGCTTTGGGCTTCATCAACACCGAGCAGAACGATCTTTTCAAGGTTCTGACCATCGCCTCGGTCGTGGGCATCCCGCCCACCTTCGTCGCCAGCATGTACGGGATGAATTTCCACAACATGCCCGAGTTGAGCTGGGCCTTTGGCTATCAATGGGGCCTGTTCCTGATTCTGCTGTCCACGGTGATCCCGATCATTTGGTTCAAGCTTCGCGGCTGGTGGTAGCCGCCCTTCATTGGAGCCGGTGCCGTCGCAGGGCGCTTGCGGCGTCTGTTCGCAGGTGCGCAGAGCAGCCCAAGCGAAAGCCGCGCAAGCCCTGAACAAGCTTTTTTTGATGATGTTGCAGCGCAGGATATTGCAGATTTTTCATAGTAAGATAGCATACGGCGCGAGCGGATTTTTTCCGCGGCTTGGGGTTTCATTTCGGAAAATGAGGTGTGTGATGCGCTTCGGTATGTCCGCCGCCATCGGCGCGGCACTTGCTGCAAGTTTCGTGATTCCCGCGGAAGCGGCGTCGATCGGCGAGAAAACCGCCGAGAAGCAGGCGGAGATTCCCAACTGCACCCATAAGATCGGCACGCTGGCGGTGCGCGAACCGCAAAACCGCTGGTGGGACGGGCTGGGCCTGGAATCGCCGGAAGCCCTTCTCAAGGTCTTTGTGATGAAATCCGGCTGCTTCACCCTGGTCGACCGCGGCAAAGGATTCGAGCTGGCGCAGCAGGAGCGTGCGCTGGCCAGCGGCGGCGCCCTGCAGCAGGGCTCCAATATCGGCATGGGCCAGGTCCGCGCCGCTGATTATATCCTGGTGCCCGATATCGTGACCAAGAACGGCAATGCCAGCGGCACCAATATCGGCGGCATCCTGGGCGGCTTCATCGGCGGCGGCGTCGGCGCGCTGGTCTCCAACATCAACATCTCCTCCAAGACCGCCGATGTGGTCCTGACGGTCACCAATGTGCGGACCTCCGAGCAACAGGCAATGGCGGAAGGCCACGGTTCCAAGACCGATCTCGGCCTCGGCTTCGGCGGTGGCTGGGGCGGCTGGGGTGGCTTCGGCGGCGCCGGCATCTCCAATTACCAGAATACCGCCATCGGCCAGGTCGTGGTGCTGGCCTATATCGACGCCTATACAAAGCTGGTGAGCGACATGGGCGGCCTGTCGGCCCAGGCCGCTGCCGACGCGCCGATGCAATCCGTCAGCATGTCCCGCGCCGGCCGCATGTATGCCACCGCCTCCGACAAGGCCAAGGTGGTGCGCCCGCTCGATCCGGGCATGATGCTCTATCCCAC
>JAFKFF010000148.1 GCA_017307315.1 Alphaproteobacteria bacterium | reverse complement strand
GGCCCGCGATCCGGACCTCAAAGGCCCGCGCGGCGAAAATCTGCGCGTCCTGCTCTATCTGTTTGGCCGCGACGAAGCGGTGCGCTATCTCAGGGCCGGATGAGCGAACATTTCTCCGCAGACGCGGTGGTGATCGGTGGCGGCGCGGTGGGCCTGGCCATAGGCCGCGCGCTGGCATTGGCCGGGCACGAAACCATCCTTCTCGAAAAGAACCGTCATGTCGGCATGGAAACCAGCGCCCGCAACAGCGAAGTGATCCACGCCGGCCTCTATTATCCGCCGGGTTCGCTCAAGGCCCGGCTCTGCGTGGCGGGACGGGTGCGGCTTTATGATTTCTGCACCAGCCATGGCGTGGCGCATAAAAGGCTTGGCAAGCTGATCGTCGCGGCCCGCTCCGATCAGGAGGAAGAGCTTTCCACGATCTTGCGTCGCGCCCGCGATAATGGCGTGGACGATTTGAAATATCTGAGCAAGGCGGAGGTGGCCGCGCTCGAACCCGAACTCGCCGCATCAACGGGCTTGTTCTCGCCTTCCACCGGCATCATCGACAGCCATGCCTACATGCAGGCCCTGTTGGGCGACGCGCAAACGGCAGGTGCAAGCCTCGCGCTCCAAGCCGTCATCCTGTCCGCGGAACGCCGCGGCGACCGCTATCGGCTGACTGTGCAAAATGCCGGCGAGATCCTGGTTTTGGAAACAAGGCTTCTGGTCAACAGCGCCGGGCTTTGGGCCCAGCATGTCGCCCGCACCATCGACGGACTGGATGCGAAATTCATTCCGCCGGTGCATTTTGCCAAGGGCAATTACGTGACCTTGGATGCGCGCAGCCCGTTCCGGCATCTGGTCTATCCGGTCCCCGAACCCGGCGGCTTGGGCGTGCATCTGACCCTGGACATGGGCGGGGCGGCGCGCTTCGGCCCGAACGTAGAATGGCTCGCGGCGACCGACCCTTCCGAAATTGATTATGCCGTGTCGCCCGATCTTGCCGCCGCATTTGCGCCGCGGATCGCGGCCTATTGGCCCCGCGTCACCGCCCGGATGCTGTCGCCAGGCTATTCCGGGGTGCGCCCCAAGACCGGCGGCCGCGAAAATCCCAATGCGGATTTTCGGATCGATGGTCCGCAGGCCCATGGCCTGCCAGGCCTGGTCAATCTCTTCGGCATGGAAAGCCCAGGGCTGACGGCCTCGCTGGCGATTGCCGAGCTGGTCGAGGAGATGCTGCGTGACCATTGAGAAGCTGGGACTGGGCACGGTGCAGTTCGGCCAGGCCTATGGCATTTCCAACACGCGCGGCCAGGTCTCCCTCCAAGAGGCGGCAGCAATCCTGGCGCGGGCCGCCCAAGCCGGAATGACCCTGCTGGATACCGCCGCCAATTATGGCGATGCGGAAACGGTTCTGGCGAAACTCGATACCGAAGCTTTCCGCGTGGTGAGCAAAACGATCCATTTGAAGCACGGCTTCGACGCCGTTCTCGAACGGGTCCGCCGATCGGCGGCGCTGCTGAAAATCGATACGGTGCTGGTCCATGCGGCCTCCGATCTCAAGGGGGCGGACGGAGAACATTTATGGACAGGATTGCAGCGGCTGCGCAGCGAAGGCGTTGTCCGGAAGATCGGAATCTCGGTTTATGTCGCGGACGACCCCGTCGCGCTCGCCGGACATTTCAAGCCCGACACCATGCAACTGCCCTTCAGCCTTCTGGATCAGCGCCTTCTGGCGGATGGGACTCTGGGCCGGCTGGCGGACCGCAATGTCGAGATTCACGCCCGCTCGCTGTTCCTGCAGGGTCTGCTTTTTCTGGAAGAGCTTCCCGCCAACCTCGCCGCCGCCGCGCCGCATCTGTCGCGGACACGCGAGCGCCTGCGGGCGGCAAGCACCACGCCGCTGGCCGCCGCGCTGGGCTTCGCCCTGTCGCGGCCCGAGATCGCCTTCGGGCTGGTCGGAGTGACATCCGCCCAAGAGCTGGCAGAAATCATCGGCGCGCTGCAAAGCCCCTTGCCCGATCTCGATTGGGCGAGCTTCGCCCTGGCGGATGAGAAAGTGCTTACGCCGTCGCTCTGGTGAGCGCGCCCACCACCCGGCGGACATCCGCCTCGCCCATCGCGGGAAACATCGGCAAGGTCAGGATCTGGCGGGCCGCAGCCTCGGCGTTGGGACACAGGCCGGCGGGATAGCCCAACCTTGCGTAATGAGAATGAAGATAGACCGGCGCATAATGCACATTGGCGCCAATGCCCTCGGCGCGCAGGCGGGCGAACACATGGTCGCGGTCGATACCCTCCACCAGGCGGACCACATAGAGATGATGGACATGGGTACGGTCCGGGTGCGTTCTCAGCGGCACCGCTTCGGCGATCCCGGCCAAGGCTTCGTCGTAGAGCCTGGCGATGTTCTGGCGCGCCGCCACCCAGCCGGACAGGCGCCGCAGCTGCGCCAACCCCAGGGCGCATTGCACGTCCGGCAGGCGATAATTGTATCCCAGTTCCGCCATGTCATAGGCGTGCGCGCCCGCCGCTTCGCGCGAGCGATGATCGCTGTCGATGCCGTGATTGCGGAAGCGCCGCATATGCGCCGCCATGCCGGGATCGTCCGTCACCGCCATGCCGCCTTCGCAGGTGGTGAGATGCTTCACGGGATGGAAGGAAAAACAGGAAATGTCGGCCAGCGTGCCCGTCGCCTTGCCGCGATAGGTGGCGCCGGGCGCATGGCAGGCATCGGCGATCAGCTTGATGCCGCGCGGGACCGCCAGCGCGCGAAGAGCGTCGTAATCGGCAGGCTGTCCCGCGTAATCGACCGCCACGATGGCGCGGGTTTTCGCCGTGATGCGGGCGGCGGCCGAAGCTGGGTCGATCAGGAGCGTATCGGGTTCGACATCGGCGAACACCGGCGTCCCGCCTTCATAAAGGACGGCGTTGGCCGATGCCGCGAACGTGATGGCGGGAACGATCACTTCGTCTCCCGGTCCGATACCGAGCGCGCGCATGGCGCAATGAAGCGCGGCGGTGCCGGAATTGACTGCGACCCCCTCACCTGCCCCGACATGGGTGGCGAAAGATCGCTCGAATTCCGAGACGCGAGGTCCGGTGGTGAGCCAGCCGGAGACCAGCGCTTCGACCACCGCCTTGACATCGGCATCGCCGATTTCCTGCCGGCCGTACGGCAGAAAGTTCGTTTCAGTTACACCGCCGGGCGTGTCGCGGTCAGGCATGGGCCAGCTGGAGCAGGGTCTGAAGGCCTCGGGCATCCAGCCGTTCCGGGTTGCTGTCGCTGGAATAGCTGAAGCCTTCCGGAACCGGCCGCCCGCCCCGGCGCAGATAAGCGTCGCGCGCATCGCTGGCGAAGCTCTGCAGGATCACATAACGGTCATCCAGTTCCACCGTCGCATGGGCGTCATCGGCGGGGATCATGGTTTCATGCAGTTTCTCGCCCGGACGGATGCCGACGACATGCTGCTTGAGGTCCGGGCTGACCAGCGAGGCCAGTTGGGGGATGGTGGTAGATGGAATCTTGGGAACATAGATCTCTCCGCCCCGCATCATCTCCATGCTCGAAAGCACGAAATTGACGCCCTGGGTGAGCGTGATCCAGAAGCGCGTCATGCGCGTGTCGGTGATGGGAAGGCTTTGCGCGCCCTCGGCGGCCAGCTTCCGGAAAAAGGGCACCACCGAACCGCGCGAACCGAAGACATTGCCATAGCGCACCACGGAAAAGCGCGTGCCGTCCGCGCCGGCCAAATTGTTGGCGGCAACGAAAATCTTGTCGGAGGCGAGCTTGGACGCGCCATAGAGATTGACCGGATTCGCCGCCTTGTCCGTCGAAAGCGCCACCACCCGCTTGACACCGCGGCGCAGGCACGCCGTCACCACATTCTCGGCGCCGAAGACATTGGTGCGGATGCATTCGAAGGGATTGTATTCGGCGGTCGGCACCTGCTTCATCGCGGCCGCATGCACGACATAGTCGACATCGCGCAGCGCCAGGTCGAGCCGGTCGCGGTCGCGCACGTCGCCGATGAAATAGCGGATGAAGGGATATTTCTCCGGGGGGAAGTCCTGGGCCATCTCGAACTGCTTGAGTTCGTCGCGGCTGAAGATGATCAGGCGCCGGGGCTTGTATTGCGCGATCACCGTTTTGAGGAAATGCTTGCCGAAAGACCCCGTCCCGCCCGTCACCAGCACTGAACGGTCGTTGAGGTCGAGCCATGGCTGGGAAAAATCGCGCAACGCCGGAGAGATCGGGGAGACGCTGGCAATATGAACCTCCTCCCGGACAGCGGATTTCCGGGCAATGGTGGCGCGAGGCGACATGAGAAATTCCTGTTTGGACGCGCAGAGTTTCGCCACATCTTGGTTAATGACGCCTATACGATAACCTTAACCAAGGATCCGCTGGCCGGCTGAGGCCCTTGTGCCTTGAAAATTAACGCTTTTCCCGCCAGAAGGGGCGCGGTCTACGAGGGTTCCCCATGCGCATTGCGATGATCGGTACAGGGTATGTCGGGCTGGTTTCCGGCGCCTGCTTGTCTGAATTCGGCCACCAGGTCGTCTGCGTGGACAAGGATGCGGACAAGGTCGCGAGCCTTCGGGCCGGCGGCATCCCGATCTATGAGCCCGGCTTGGACGAAGTCGTGGCCGCCAACGTCAAGGCGGGACGCCTTTCCTTCGAGACCGATATCGCCGCCGCCGTGAAGGGCGCGGGCGCCGTCTTCATCGCCGTAGGCACGCCCAGCCGGCGCGGCGACGGCCATGCCGACCTCTCCTATGTCTTTGCCGCCGCCGAAGAGATCGCGACCGCCCTGACCAATTATGCCGTGGTGGTCACCAAATCCACCGTGCCGGTGAGCACCAGCCGCAAGGTCGAAGAGATCATCCGCAAGGCCAATCCCAAGGCGGAATTCGACATGGCGTCGAATCCGGAATTCCTGCGCGAAGGCTCGGCGATCGAAGATTTCCGCCGCCCCGACCGCGTGGTGGTGGGCTGCGACACCGACCGGGCCCGCGATGTCATGCGCGAAGTCTATCGCCCGCTCTATATCAGCGAGACCCCGATCGTCTTCACCAGCCGCGAGACCAGCGAGCTGATCAAATACGCCGCCAACGCCTTCCTGGCCACCAAGATCACCTTCATCAACGAGATGGCCAGCCTTTGCGAGAAGGTCGGCGGCGATGTCCAGGACGTGGCGCGCGGCATCGGCCTGGACGGACGCATCGGCGGCAAATTCCTGCATGCCGGCCCCGGCTTCGGCGG
Source organism: Alphaproteobacteria bacterium (assembly GCA_017307315.1). GTDB lineage: Bacteria > Pseudomonadota > Alphaproteobacteria > Micropepsales > Micropepsaceae > Rhizomicrobium. The sequence continues at coordinate 233 of JAFKFF010000148.1, read as the reverse complement.
CTCCTGCTTCCCGAAGGACACTTTGGCGCTGGTCAAGACCGCGCGCGACATGGGCGCGCCGTCCCAGATCGTCGAGGCCGTCGTCGCCGTCAATGACGCCCGCAAGGTGGAGATGGCCAAGAAGATCGAAGCCGCTTTCGGCGGCGTCAAAGGCAAGACCATCGCCGTGCTGGGCCTGACCTTCAAGCCCAACACCGACGACATGCGCGACGCGCCCAGCCTGGTGATCGTGC
>JAFKFF010000285.1 GCA_017307315.1 Alphaproteobacteria bacterium | reverse complement strand
CGAGGCAGGGACAGCGAAGAAAAAAAGGGTGCGACTTTCGCCGCGCCCTTGGCTTCGCCTGAGCATGCGGTCAGACCGAATAATACATCTTGAACTCGACGGGGTGAGGCGTGTGCTCGAAGGCATAGACCTCTTCCATCTTGAGCTCGAGATAGCTGTCGATGAAGTCGTCGCTGAAAACGCCGCCCTTCTTGAGGAAGGCGCGGTCCTTGTCGAGATTTTCCAGGGCTTCGCGCAGCGATCCGCAAACCTGCGGCACCTTGGACAATTCTTCCGGCGGCAAGGCGTACAGATCCTTGTCCATCGGGCCGCCGGGATGGATCTTGTTCTCGATCCCGTCCAGGCCCGCCATCAGCAGCGCCGCATAGGCGAGATAGGGATTGGCGCCCGGATCGGGGAAGCGCACTTCCACGCGCTTGCCGTTGGGCGAGGGCGAGAAGGGAATGCGGCAGGACGCCGAGCGGTTGCGCGAGGAATAGGCAAGCAGCACCGGCGCTTCGAAGCCGGGGATCAACCGCTTGTAGCTGTTGGTGAGCGGATTGGTGAAGGCGTTGAGCGCCTTGGCATGCTTGATGATGCCGCCGATGTAATAGAGGCAAAGATCCGACAGGTCGGCATAGCCCGAGCCGGCGAAGAGCGGCTTGCCGCCTTTCCAGATCGACTGGTGCACATGCATGCCCGAACCGTTGTCGCCATAGATGGGCTTGGGCATGAAGGTCGCCGACTTGCCGTAGGACTGGGCGACCTGATGGATCACATATTTGTAGATCTGCATATAGTCGCCGCACTTGGTCAGCGTGTTGTACTTGAAGCCAAGCTCGTGCTGGGCGGTGGCGACTTCGTGATGGTGCTTTTCCGGCTGGATGCCCATGTCGCCCATGATGGCGAGCATCTCGCCGCGCATGTCCTGTTCGGAATCGACCGGCGGAACGGGGAAATAGCCGCCCTTGGCGGCCGGGCGGTGGCCCAGGTTGCCGCCTTCATATTCGGTGCCGGTGTTGTAGGCGCCTTCCTTGCTGTCGAGGAAGTAAAAGCCCTTGTTCATGCCGACGTCGAAACGCACATCGTCGAAGATGAAGAATTCGGCTTCCGGGCCGAAATAGGTGGTGTCGCCGATGCCCGAGGAATTCACATAGGCCTCGGCCGCCTTGGCGATGGAGCGCGGGCAGCGGTCATAGCGCTGGCCGGTGGTGGGTTCGTGCACGTCGCAGACCAGGATCAGGGTGGTCTGGGCGAAGAAGGGATCGATCACCGCGGTGTCGAGATCGGGCACCAGCAGCATGTCGGACTCGTTGATCGCCTTCCAGCCGGCGATCGAGGAGCCGTCGAACATGGTGCCGTGATTGAGGAAGTCTTCGTCGACCATCGAAAGGTCGAAAGTGACGTGCTGCCACTTGCCCTTCGGGTCGGTAAAGCGGATGTCGACGAATTTGACATCCTTGTCCTTGATGAGCTTCAGGATATCGCCCGCGCTCGCTTTCTTGTCGGCCATAATTTCGGTCTTTCCTTCGATGATTGTCCAAAACACCCCGGCACGGAGTGGTCCCGTGCCCGCAACTTCCCTCAGATCGCGTCCGGCCCGGTTTCCCCGGTGCGGATGCGGATGACTTCTTCGACATTGAGGACGAAGATCTTGCCGTCGCCGATGCGCCCGGTGCGGGCGGCGCGCTGGATCGCCTCGATCGAGGCTTCCAGCCGCTGGTCCGGCACCACGATCTCGATCTTCACCTTGGGCAGGAAGTCGACGACATATTCGGCGCCCCGGTAAAGCTCGGTATGGCCTTTCTGGCGGCCGAAGCCCTTGGCCTCGGTGACGGTGATGCCCTGCACGCCGACTTCCTGAAGCGCTTCCTTCACTTCGTCGAGCTTGAACGGCTTGATGATGGCTTCGATCTTTTTCATGCGGCCCTGCGTTCGTCCTTGGGAGGCCGTTTTAGCGAAGTTACAGGGCTTACGCCGGTTCTTTTTGACGCATTTGCCTTGGCTTTCAAGGATTTGTGGCGGTTGCCCACAAGCGCGGCGGCTTCGGCTGCCCAATAATCGGGCAGCTTGCCCTGTTTGAAGGCGGGACGCTCAGCCATTTGTCAGGCCTGTCCGCCTCTGCAAAAGTGCCCGGCATGAGCCCGTCTTCCGCTTTCAATCCTGTCTTCGCGCGGCAGGGAACCACCATTTTCACCGTCATGTCGGCGCTTGCCAGCGAGCACAAGGCCGTCAATCTGGGACAGGGCTTTCCCGACCTGGACGGGCCGCAATCCATCCGCGCCGCTGCCGCCAAAGTGTTGATGGAAGGCCCCAATCAATATCCGCCCATGCCCGGCATGGCCGAGTTGCGCCGGCAATTGGCGGCGCATGCCAAGCGCTTCTACGGCCTGGACTATGCCTGGCCCGACGAGGTCCTGGTCACTTCGGGCGGTACCGAAGCATTGACGGCGGCGATCCTGGGGCTCACGGGGCCGGGCGATGAAGTGGTTTTGATCGAGCCGGCCTACGATTCCTATCGCCCCATCGCGGAAGCCGCGGGAGCCACCGTCAAGACCGTCACCCTGGCGCCGCCGTCTTTTCGCCTGACCTACGAGATGCTGGCGTCCGCGGTGACGCCGCGCACGCGCCTGATCATGGTCAACACGCCGCTCAATCCCATCGGGCGCGTTTTCGACGCCGCGGAGATGGCGGCGATCGCGCGCGCCTTGCGCGAGAGCAACGCTTATGCCGTCTGCGACGAAGTCTATGAGCATCTCACTTACGACGGGCGGCCGCACATTTCGCTGGCGACCTTGCCGGGCATGCGCGAGCGGGCCGTGCGGGTGGGATCGGCGGGAAAGATCTTCTCTCTCACCGGCTGGAAGGTGGGCTGGCTCACCGGGCCGCGGGAGCTGATTTCGGTGATCGCCAAGGCCCATCAATTCCTCACCTTCACCACGTCGCCGGCTCTGCAACTGGGCGTCGCCCATGGCCTGGCGCATGAGATGGATACGGCGGTGGCTCTTGCCGCACGCCTTCAAGACAATCGCGATCTTCTCGCCGAAGGCCTGGCGGAAATCGGCTTCGATGTCCTGCCTAGCGAAGGAACCTATTTTCTCACCGCCGGCATTTCAGGCCTGACCAATGAGAAGGATCGCGCCTTCTGCGAGCGGCTGGCGCGCGAAGCGGGCGTGGCGCTCATCCCGCTCAGCGAATTTTTTTCGGGCCCCTCGCGACCCGACACCTATGTGCGCTTCGCCTTCTGCAAGCAGCGCGCGGTGATCGAGGAGGCACTGTCGCGCCTGAAGGCGCATTTCAAGCATGTCTGATATCTGGCAGTGGAACGCGCCGGCGCTGTCGGCGGCTTTCGCGCGGCGCGAAATCTCGCCGGTGGAAGTGGCGCAATCGCTCATGGCGCGCATCGCAGCGCTGGACGCCAAGGTCAATTGCTTTTGCCTAATCGATCCGCCCGCCACGCTGGCGCAGGCAAAAGCGTCGGCGGACCGTTGGGTCAAAGGCGCGCCGCTTTCGCCTCTGGACGGCGTGCCGGTGGCGGTGAAAGACCTGCTTCTCACCAAGGGCTGGCCCACCCTGCGCGGTTCGCGCACGGTCGATCCCAACCAGCCCTGGAACGATGATGCGCCGGTGATCGCGCGGCTGCGCGAGGCCGGCACGGTGCTGCTCGGCAAAGTCACCACGCCCGATCATGGTTGGAAGGGCGTGACGGATTCCCCGCTCACCGGCATCACGCGCAATCCCTGGAATCTGGAGAAGACACCGGGCGGCTCGTCGGGCGGATCCTCGGCCGCGCTGGCGGCCCGCTTCGCGCCTTTGGCGCTGGGCACCGACGGAGGCGGCTCGATCCGCATTCCGGCGAGCTTTACCGGCACCTTCGGGTTGAAGCCGCAATTCGGGCGCGTCCCGGCCTGGCCGCTGTCGCCATTCGGCACGGTGGCGCATCTGGGGCCGATGAGCCGCGATGTCGAAGGCAGCGCCATGCTCCTGGACGTGATGGCGCGCCCCGATGCGCGCGACTGGCACGCCTTGCCGGCGCCCGGCCGCAGTTTCACCGATGGGCTGCGCCAGGGCGTGCGCGGCAAGCGGATCGCCTTCAGTCCCCGGATGGGCTTTGCCGACAATGTCGAGCCGGATGTGGCCGCGCTGGTCGCGTCCGCCGTCCGCCGCTTTGCCGATCTGGGCGCCGTCGTGGAAGAGGCCGATCCTCCCGGCGGCGATCCGGCGGATATCTTCCGTACTTTGTGGTGGGCCGGCGCCAGCTATATGTTCGCCAATGCATCGGCCGAAAAGAAGGCGCTGCTCGATCCGGGCCTCGCCGCCATTGCGGACGAGGGCAAGGCGATTACCACCCGCGATTATGTCGCCGCGAACATCGCGCGCGGCGCCTATGCCTCCGCCATGCGTCAATTCATGGAGACATACGATTTGCTTCTGACGCCATCCCTGGCGGTGGCGGCGTTCGACGCCGGGAAAGTGACGCCTTATGGCGATGGCGGGTCCTGGCCGCGCTGGACCCCGTTCAGCTACCCCTTCAATTTGACGCAGCAGCCTGCCGCGAGCGTGCCATGCGGGCACACCCGCCAGGGCCTTCCGGTTGGACTGCAGATCGTGGGGCGCTGGCATGACGAATGGTCGGTGCTGCAGGCGGCATTTGCGTACGAAGAAGCCGATCCGCATTGGCGGGACTTGCCGGATGGATTTGCGTGAGCGGCGAAATCCTCACCAATGACGAAATGCGGCGGGCCGACGCGATGGCGGTCGAAGCCGGAATCTCTTCGCTGGCGCTGATGGAGAATGCCGGCCGGGCCGTCGCCGAAATCATCGCGTCGCGTTTCGCGCCTTGCCGCACGGCGATCCTGTGCGGGCCGGGCAACAATGGCGGCGACGGCTTCGTGGCGGCGCGCCATCTGTCGGCGCATGGTTTTGATGTTTTCATCGCCACCGCCGGGGGACAGAAAGGCGATGCGGCGGCCATGGCCGCCCAATGGCAAGGCGCGCGGACGCAGCTCTCCGCCTCGGTTTTGGACGGAGCGGCCCTGGTCGTCGATGCCTTGTTCGGTGCCGGCCTTTCGCGGCCGCTGGGTGGCGACTATCGCTCTTTGGCCGAAGCGATGAATCGTTCTCACGTTCCGGTCGTGGCCGTGGATATGCCCAGCGGGGTGGAAGGCGATGGCGGACCGATCATGGGCGCAGCCGTCCGGGCCGACATCACGGTGACGTTCTTCCGCCTGAAGCCCACGCATCTTCTGCTGCCGGGCCGCGAATTGTGCGGAGAAACATTGCTGGCCGATATCGGAATCCCGGATGCGGCCGCCGCGAAGGTTTGCCTGTTCGAGAATTCGCCCCATCTCTGGGGCGAGACCTATTGCTGGCCGCGCGCCGACGCGCACAAATATGCGCGGGGACATTGCGTCGTCCTGTCCGGCCCTGTGCACGCGACCGGCGCCGCGCGGCTGGCGGCCCGTGCCGCGCTTCGCGTCGGAGCGGGCCTTGTCAGCGTCGCGGCCGAAGGCGATGCCGT
>JAFKFF010000284.1 GCA_017307315.1 Alphaproteobacteria bacterium | reverse complement strand
TCGGCAAGGTGGAGATTCCGCAGGAAGCCTTCATCGCCGCGCTGAAGATGGACGACAATTGATCGTCCGCTAACGGATTAACCACCCCCTTCGAATCCACCAAGACGGGGGGCCTTCCGCCCGCTAATTCTGCCCGCCATGGAGCAAAAGCGGCCGCGTTGGGTAGATAAGCCGGAGTTCGAGTGGACGCCCGAGGCGCCTTTGGGCGCCGACGCGGAAATCCCCGCCCCGCACGCGCACTTCAGTCCCGCCAATGCCAATCCGGCCCCGGGCCGTCAAAAGCATGGGCTGGCGCGAAGCCTGGTCTTCACCGCGTTGGGATGGATCATCGCCCGCGCCTGGCGGCTGGAAAAACTGTCCGCCGGTTTCGGCGCCCGCTTGGCCCTGCCCGCCATCGCGCCCCGGCTGGCGGTCGGCCTTGCCCAGGGCCTGATGCTGCTGATCCTCCTTCATTTGCGCGATACGGCATTCTTGCCGGCCGGCCTCACCGGCGGCATGATCATGGCCGCGAGCCTCGCGCCGCTTCTTCTGATCCAGGGGCTGGGCCGTATCCCAGCCTCCGCATTGGCGGTCTGGACGGGTTCGTCCGCGCTCGGGCTGGCGCTGCTGGGCGCCTACCATCATTGGCGGATCGGCGGCGCCGACGCGGGCCATTCCAGCCTTTGGCTGGCAGCGCTGACGAGCGTCTTTCTTTTCATCGGCCAGTGCCTGCTCCTGGGTCATGCGCGCGGCCGGCGGGAGCCGTTGCCTTATACCGCCTTCTACGAAGCGAGCTGGCGGCTGGCCGCCGAGACCGGACTTTGCGGCGCGCTCGCGCTCGCGGTTTGGAGCGTGTGGATGCTGGGGATGGAAGCTTTCGCGCCCGCCGGCCTGCATCCGCTGTTATCGCGCCTGGATATCGTGGCGGTGACCCTGTCCCTGGCGCTGGCGGCGCAGCTGCGCCCCGGCCCACTGCTCCATCTGTTGAAGCGCGCCGCGGTGATCTTTCTGGCCGCGAGCCTGCCGCTTTTGATCCCGGCGACGGCGGGCATCCTGCTGTTCGTTTTTTTCGGCGGCTGGCGGCCACCTTTCCTGCTCTCCTTCGCGCTGGGCACAAGCCTGCTTCTGGCCATCAACGGGTCCTATCGCAGCGGGCACGAATGGCGGCCGCAATGGCGCCGGCACGGGGAATTCATCGCGGCTTTTCTTCTGCTGCCGCTGGCGAGCCTCGCCGCCATGGCGCTTCACGCCCGCACGGCGGAATTTGGGTTCACCGCGCCCCGCGTCATCGCGCTGGCCGCGACCCTGGTGCTGGCGGCTTATGCCTTGGCCTATACGGGCACGGCGCTGATCTCGCTGGGCGGCGGCCGCTGGATGGAGCGTATCGAGATCGCCAATCTCCTGATGGCGTTTGTGGTGCTGAGCGTGACATTGCTGCTCGCTTCGCCTTTGGGCGATCCGGTGCGGCTGGCGGTGGCGGAGCAGAATTGGCGTGCCGCGCATACCGCGCCGGAGCGTTTCGATTTCGGCTATCTGCGCCAATCGGGCTTGCGCTTCGGGCACGCGGCGCTTGACGCGATGGTGCATCAGACACGCGATCCCGCCCTGGCGCGCGGCGCGTTCCTGGCGCTGGTCGCCGCGCCCGCCGGCGGAGCGGCGCTGCCCTCGGAGATCGGCGCCAATATCCGCGTGATGACGCCGGGCGCTTTGCTGCCGTCCACGCTTCTGGCCCAGGACTGGCGCGAAGCGGGCCCGATGGTTCCCCCCTGCCTTCTGACGGCGCGGCTGTCCTGCGATGCCTATTTCGTCGACCTGAACCGCGACGGCTTGCATGAGATCATTCTCGCCTATGGCAATGACGCCTCCTGGTGGGCGGCGGTGATGCGCCAGACCGACCGGGGCTGGACCCTGGCCGGCACCATCGCGCCGCCGCCCCATTCCGGCACCTTGGCGGCGTTGCGCGCCGGCGCCTTCACCCTGGCCGACCCCCTGCCCGGCTGGCGCGAGTTGATGGTGAACGGCAAGCGGCTGGCGGTGTCGCCGATTGCGCATGCCGCCCCGGCGCAAGGCGGTCCGCCATGACAAGCCGGGTATAAGACGCTATAGAGCCCGCGCTTTCGGAAAGCTTTCATGCGCGCGGCCCTGATCGATTACGGTTCCGGCAACATCGCCTCGGCGGCGAAAGCCCTGGCGCGCGCGGCGAGCCAGACCAGCGGGCACGAGATTGCCGTTACGGCGGATCCGGATGTGGTGCGCGCCAGCGAACGCATCATCCTTCCGGGCGTGGGCGCCTTCGCCGATTGCATGAAGGGGTTGAGCGCGGTGCCCGGCATGGTCGATGCCTTGAACGAAAGCGTGCTACGCGATGGCAAGCCCATTCTGGGCATCTGCGTCGGCATGCAGTTGATGGCGAGCGCCGGCCGCGAATTCGGCACGCACAAGGGCCTGAACTGGATCGGCGGCGACGTCGTGCCGGTGATGCCCGCCGATCCGCTGCTGAAGATTCCCCACATGGGCTGGAACGAAATCGCGCTGGTGCAGAACCATCCCCTGTTCGCGGACCTGGGCGCAAAGGCCAATGCGTATTTCGTGCACAGCTTCGAGATGAAGCCGGCGGACAGCGCGCATCTTCTCGCCATCACCGATTATGGCGGCACGGTCACCGCCGCCATCGGCCGCGACAATATCGTGGGCACGCAATTTCATCCCGAGAAGAGCCAGGATGTCGGGCTCGCGATCCTGGGAAATTTTCTCAGCTGGAAGCCATGATCCTCTTTCCCGCCATCGACCTCAAAAACGGCCAATGCGTGCGGCTGAAGCGCGGCGTCATGGAAGACGCCACCGTCTTCAACACCGATCCCGCCGCGCAGGCAAAACGCTTCAGGGATCAGGGCTTCCGCTGGCTGCATTGCGTCGATCTCAACGGCGCCTTCGAGGGCAAGAGCGTCAATGCCGACGCGATCAAATCCATCCGCGCCGCGATCGATCTTCCGATCCAGCTGGGCGGCGGCATCCGCGACCGGGCCGCGGTCGAGTCCTGGCTCGAGGCGGGCATCACCCGCGTGATCTTGGGCACAGCCGCTCTGACCAACCCGTCCTTCGTGAAGGAAGCCGCCCGCGCCCATCCCGGCCGCGTCGTGGTCGGCGCCGATGCCAAGGGCGGCAAGATCGCCGTCCAAGGCTGGGCCGAAGTCAGCGAACTGACGCCGGCCGAACTGGGCAAGCGGTTCGAGGATGCGGGGGTCGCGGCCCTTCTCTTCACCGACATCGATGGCGACGGGCTGCTGCAAGGCGTGAATGTGAAAGCCACCGCCGCCCTCGCCCGTGAACTTTCGATCCCGGTGATCGCGTCCGGCGGCGTGGGCTCGCTGGCCGACATCGAGGCGCTGATGGCGGCGGGCGAACCCAATATCGAAGGCGTGGGGGTGGGCCGGGCACTCTATGACGGGCGGGTCGATCCGGCCCAGGCGCTTGCGGTTGCCGGCGCGGCTTAACGCTTGCTGAGACGGCGGGTGATCTCGTCCAGCTGCTCCAGGCTGGCGTAGGAAACCCGGACTTCCCCACCTTTATCCCCTTTGTGGATAATCTGGGTTTTCAGGCCCAACTGGTTGGAAATGCTGGCCTCCAGGTCGGCGATGTTGGGGTCCTTGACGGGTTTTCCACCGGCTTTGGCCTTCTTGGCCGTACGCTGTTCGGCCTGTCGCACCGTCATCTTGCCCGACAGGATTTCCTGTGCCGCCGCTTCCGGATCGGCCGCGCTTAACAGCGTTCGGGCATGGCCGGCGGTAAGCTTTCCCTCGCGGATCAGGGCCTTCACCGATTCCGGCAGCCGCAGCAGCCGAATGGTGTTCGCGACATGGGGACGGCTCTTGCCGACCTCCTGGGCGACCTGTTCCTGGGTGCGCTTGAAGGTGTCGATCAGCTCCTGATAGGCCATCGCTTCTTCGATCACGTTCAGGTCGGCGCGCTGGACATTCTCGATGATGGCGATTTCCAGCGCCTCGGCGTCGGCCATGTCGCGCACCACCACCGGCACGTCATGCAACTTGGCCATCTGGGCCGCGCGCCAGCGCCGTTCGCCCGCCACGATCTCGTAGGAATCCACCCCCAGCGGCCGCACCAGGATGGGGGTGAGCACGCCTTTTTCCTTCACCGAGGCGGCGAGGTCGTTGAGCGCGTCATCCGCGAAGGTCTTGCGCGGCTGGAATTTGCCGGGCTTCAGGAACGCGACGGGCAGGGTGCGGGTTGCCTTCGGCGTCTCGCCGCGCGTGGGCACCGCTTCATCGCCGATCAGGGCGGAGAGTCCCCGGCCCAGGCCCCGCGGCCGTTCTTCCTTGGGTGTCATGCCGCCGCCCCGATGCGCTCGCGTTGAATGAGTTCGCCGGCGAGCTTGATGTAAGCCTGGCTGCCGGGACAGCGCAGATCGTAAACCAGCGCCGGCACGCCGTGACTGGGCGCTTCGGAAATCCGCACATTGCGCGGGATCACGGTGTTGTAGACTTTCTCGCCCATATTCTGGCGCACGTCTGCGGCGACCTGATCCGACAGCTTGTTGCGCTTGTCGAACATGGTCAGCACGATGCCCTGGATCTCCAGCGACGGATTGAGATTGGCGCGCACCAGATCGATGGTCTTGAGCAGCTGGCTCAAGCCTTCCAGCGCGAAGAATTCGCATTGCAGCGGCACCATCACCGCATCCGCCGCCGCCATCGCATTGACGGTGAGAAGAGTGAGGGAAGGGGGGCAATCGATCAGCACATAGGAGAAGTCAGATGCTCCGTGTGCGGAGTATTCCGCCAGCGCGTCTTTCAAAATGAAGTTGCGGCGCGGCTTGTCGATCAATTCCAGTTCCGCGCCGGAGAGATCAACGGTCGCGGGCACGATGGAGAGTTTGGGAATGCGGGTCTGCACGATGGCGTCGGCGAGCTTGGCTTCGCCCATCAGCACGTCATAGGTGGTGACGGCGCGCGCGGCGCGGGGGACGCCCAGCCCGGTCGAGGCGTTGCCCTGCGGGTCGATGTCGATCACCAGGGTGGGTTCGCCCACCGCCGCCAGGGCGGTCGACAGATTGATCGCGGTGGTGGTCTTACCGACGCCGCCTTTTTGATTGGCGACGACCAGCACGCGCGGTTTCTTGGCGGTCTCGGTCATGGGGCGACAGCTCCCTCAGCTCCAAAATGACCCCGGAGGGGTCGGTCAGGCTCGGGATCTGCCTGGGTTTCATATTCCAAGATTTATGGGCTTCCGTCAATTCGGACCCCACATTTTGCCCCTTTAGGAACAGGCAAACGGTGTCTGGTCCTGCGAAATTCTGCGCATAGCCCAGGAGCTTCGGCAAGGGGGCGCAGGCGCGCGCCGTCACCACATCGAAGGCCTGGGGCGGCAAATCTTCCATGCGCCGATTTTCGATCCGGATCGTCAGATCCATGGCGTCCGCTGCCGCAGCCAGGAAGGCGCATTTCTTGGCGGTGGCATCATGCAACGTGACCTGGACCCGGTCGCGCAGCAGTTCCGCCAGGACCAG
>JAFKFF010000283.1 GCA_017307315.1 Alphaproteobacteria bacterium | reverse complement strand
ATGAGTATTTCTCCGCGCCGGTCCATGGCATCGGCCAGGGCACCCAGCCGTTTCTGGACCGGCTCGCTGGCGATAGGCTCGCGCTTGCGCGGGACTTCCAGCACCACCTTGGCGGGGGTCAGGCGCAGGCGGTAGTGGCCGAGTTCCCCCGCCGCCGAAGCCGACAGGGAAAAGGCAAAGCGCCAGGCCAGGCCCAGCCGCAGCGCCCTGCGCTCGTCTTCCTTGTCCAGAAGCCCCGCCAGGGCCAGGTCGCGGGGAAAATCCTCGTCGCCGGTGTAGCGGTGGAAGATCGAACTGGCGATCAGGGCGCGGGCGCGGTGGTCGGCACCGGAAAAGGGCGCGGTGAGAACCTGATTGAAGGTGCCGGCCGCGCGATTGTCGGGATGGCGCCGCCAGCCGATATCGGCGAAGTAAGCCGAGGCTTCGCGGATGCGCCTAAGTTCCGGCCCTTCTCCTTCGAACAAGGGCTGAATCCAATCGAACATCTCGCGCGCATGCCGGGGCACCCGCGACAGTCTTTCGTTCGCATTGCGGGCGAATTCCAGCAGCGGATCCTTGGCACGCTCCTCTGCCGGCAGAAGCGCGTGAAAAAGGCCTTCGCGCAGGCCATAGGCGGAAATCACCACATCCTTGATGTCGCCCGCCAGCAGCAAACGCTCCAGCACCACCGCGCCATAGGGGAGCGATTCCGCCCGGCGCTTGGACACGACCTTGATCTTGCGCACCGACTCTTTCGAAAGCCCGGCCAGCACCTTGCACAGGCGCAGCGCCCGTCCGCGCGGGATCGTGTAATGCTGCAGCACATGGAGGGGATAATGATGCTCCTCCATGTCCACCCGCGCCAGGCTGCGCCAGATGCCGCCCACCGCGTAGAGCGCGGGCGCCGACAGGCCGGAGATGGATTTCAATCCCTTGTCGACGATGTCGCGCGCCCTGTCGGGATCGCCTTTGGCCTGGTCCATCAGGCGCAGCGGCCCGTACGGCAAGGTCCAGGCGCTGCCCGGCCTGCCCGCCTTCACCGTCACCATGTCGAGGCTGCCGCCGCCCAGATCCGCCACCAGGCCGGACGCTTCGGGAATACCGGCCACCACGCCCTCGGCGGCGGTGCGGGCTTCATCCTCGCACGCCAGCACGCGGACCGGCGCGCCCCAGGCGCGTTCGGCGCGGGCGATGAATTCGGCGCCATTGCTGGCGTCGCGGGCCGCGGCGGTGGCCACGGCTTCGCGCAGTTCCACTTTCAGGCCGTCGGCGATCATGCGGAAACGCGCCAACGCCTCGAGCGCGGCGGTGCAGCCTTCGGCATGCAGACGCCCCGTCGTCACCATGTCGCGCCCGATGGCGCAGATCGATTTTTCGTTCTGCAAGGTCGCGGCGGTACGGTTCAGCGCCTCGTAAACGACCAGGCGCACCGAATTGGAGCCGATATCGACAATGGCGACGGGACCGCGCGCCTCGGCGGCGCGCGGCGCGGACGCGCGGGTCTCACTGGCGGCGGACAAAGATCAGGTCCGGCGCTTGCGGGCGCCGGGCCCTTGTATCTTCAGCGCGCGCCCGCGGCCGGAAAGCGAGGGGTTGGTCATGAAATATGTATGCGCGGAGAAGGCATCGGCATCCTCGGAATGGGAATCGCGGCTATAGGTTCCGTCGGCCTTCATATACCAGCTTTGCGCGCGATCCTTGAGCAGCGCCACCATGATCTGATCCAGCACCTGTTGATGGACCGTGGGATTTTCGATGGGAACCAGCGCCTCGACCCGGCGGTCCAGGTTGCGCGGCATCCAGTCGGCCGAGGAAATGAACACTTTCGCATCCGGCGACGGCAGACCATGACCGGCACCGAACGCCACGATGCGGCCATGCTCCAGAAAGCGCCCGACGATGGAGCGCACCCGGATATTCTCCGACAGCCCCGGCACGCCGGGCCGGAGGCAGCAGATGCCGCGCACCACCAGTTCGATCTTCACGCCCGCCTGGCTGGCGCGGTAGAGCCCGTCGATCATCGCCGGATCGACCAGCGAATTCAGCTTGACCCAGATGGCGGCGGGCTTGCCCGCCCGCGCATGCATGATTTCCTGCTGGATGGCTTCGACCAGCCGCCCCCTGAGCGAGAAGGGCGAAACGGCGAGCTTCTCCAGCGCATTGGGCTCGGCATAGCCGGTGATGAAATTGAACACCTGCGCGGCGTCGCGGCCCAGCGCCGGGTCGGCGCTGAAGAGCGACAGGTCGGTGTAAACCCGCGCCGTCTGGGAATGGTAATTGCCGGTGCCGAAATGCACATAGGTATGGAGCTGGCCGCTTTCGCGCCGCACCACCAGGCTGATCTTGGCGTGGGTCTTGAGGGCGATGAAACCATAGACCACCTGCACCCCGGCCCGTTCCAGGTCGCGCGCCCATTTGATGTTGGCGGCTTCGTCGAACCGGGCCTTCAACTCCACCAGGGCGGTCCCCGATTTTCCCGATTCCGCTGCCTCGATCAGGGCCTGGACGATGGGGCTGTCCTGACTGGTGCGATAGAGGGTCTGCTTGATCGCCACCACGTCGGGATCGGCGGCGGCCTGGCGCAGGAACTGCACCACCGTGTCGAAGCTCTCGAACGGATGATGGACGATGAGATCCTTTTCGCGGATGGCGGCGAAACAATCGCCGCCATGATCGCGGATCCGTTCCGGGAAGCGGGCATTGTAGGGCTTGAACTGCAAGTCCGGCCGCTCGGGAATGATCAGCTTGGAAAGATCGGAAAGCCCCATCAGGTTTTCGATGGTCACGATCTTGGATTCGTCCAGGTCCAGATGCGTGGCGATGAACTGGCGCAAATGCGCCGGCATCGACTTGGAGCATTTCATGTGAATGACGCTGCCACGGCGCCGGCGCTTCAGCAGGGATTCGAACAGCAGCACCAAATCTTCGGCTTCTTCCTCCACTTCCACGTCGCTGTCGCGAAGAATGCGGAACATGCCCCAGCCGGATACGCCATGGCCCGGAAACAACTTGTCGAAATAGAGCGCGATGACATGCTCGAGCGGAACGAAGCGGGCCATGCGCCGGTCGGCATCGGGCAGCCGCACGAAACGCCTCAGCTGCGGCGGCACCGGGATCAGGGCCAGGAATTCCTTGTTGTCGCGCCGGTTGGTCAGCGACAGGGCGATGGTGAAGCCCAGATTGGGGATGAAGGGAAAGGGATGCGCCGGATCGATGGCGAGCGGCGTCAGCACCGGAAAGATCTGTTCGTTGAACTGCGCATCCAGGAAGACTTTGTCGCGACCGTCGATTTCCTCGCCGGTGAGAACATAAATTCCTTCCTTGCGCAGCTCCGTATCGAGCGCGGCCCAGATGTCCTGCTGGGCGGCGATCAGGGCGCGCGCCGCCTCGTCCACCTTGGCCAGCTGGGTGGCGGGGGATAGGCCGTCGGCGGAAGGCGTGGTGACATTGGCGCGCACCATGCCCATCAGGCCGGCAACGCGCACCATGTAGAATTCATCCAGGTTCGAGGCGGAAATCGAAAGAAAGCGCACCCGCTCGAACAAGGGATGGCGGCGGTTCTGCGCCTCTTCGATCACCCGGCGGTTGAAGGCGAGCCAGGACAGTTCGCGGTTGACGAAGCGGGCCGGCGACGCCGGGTCGAAATCCAGATTGGCGCCCTGATGGGCCAGCTCGACCACATCGTCGGTCGCCAGCGGGTTGTCGAGGCCCGCATCCGCGGGCGCGTCGTTGGCGGCCGCTCTTTTCGGGGAGGGATTGGACATGGACCGACCTTAGGAAAAATAGGTGAATCTGTCATGACAGGTCCCTTACGCCGCCATAAGCTCCCGCACCAATTGGAGATTTATGGGTTTCTGCCGGCTCAGGGCCGTGGCATCCAGCCGGGCAATGAACGCGTGGATTGCGGCGGGAGACCGTTCCAATCCCCGCACCAGCCGGACCACCACCGCCTCGGGGACGACCACCTGCCGGTCGGCGAACAGCTTGACCGCAAGCGCCATCAGAAGTGTTTCGTCGGGTTCGCCCAGCGCGAAAGCGATCAGGGCGCGAAACCGGGATGTGAGATCGGGCATCTCCACCCGCCATTGCGAAGGCGCGCTCCTACCGGTCAGAAGCAGCGGCGTCCCCCGTTCCAGCATCGCGAACAAGGCCGGCTCATGGCCGGGCGTGTCGGCGCCGTCGCAATTCTCCACCACGGCGGGACCGGCGACGGGCTCGCGCAAGGTCCGCGCGTCGGCCAGCACGGCCTGGCTGCGCGTCGCCCATATGCGGGCGAGATGGGTTTTCCCCGAGGCCCCGGGCCCATGCAGCACGGCGACGGGGTGAGACCAGTCCGGCCAGGCCTCCAGATAGGCCAGCGCACGCGCGTTGCCGGGCGCCTCGATGAAATCGCTCCGCGTCATCGCATTGCGCGGTTCGAGCGGCAGGATCAACTGGGACGGCATCAGGCGGTCACGCGACATGCCGCCCGGACAGGACCGCGCGCAGAAAAATCTGCAGATAGGCCAGGCCGGACGAGATCACCAAACACGCGACAGCATATCCACCCGCTTTCACCAGCCGGGGCGCTTCCATATCCGCTGCCAGAAGCAAGAGCACCAGACAGACATAGCCAATGAGAGCCGCTGCGGTCGCTTTTCCCAAAACCGTGGGCGCGACAGCGAGCGGTAATGCAAGGGCTTTGGCCAGCAAAGCCCCGCCCGCCACCGCGACGTCGCGCGCGATCACCAAAAGCACCAGCCAGAGCGGAACCGCACCCACCGCCAGTAGCGCCAGGAACGCACACAACATGAGAAGCTTGTCGGCGATGGGATCGAGCCAGGCGCCGAACCGGGAAACGAAGCCCCAGCGCCGTGCGATCTGGCCGTCGGCGAAATCGCTGAGGCCCGCACCCGCGAAAATTACCAGCGCCGCCATGTCTCGTTCCGCCAGGATCGCCCAGGCCGCCAACGGCGCCGCCAGAAGGCGCAACCCGGAAAGGAGATTGGGAAGATGCCGCAGCATCACCGTCCATTGATCGAACCCAGCCTTGCGCCAGGCGCGATCATCCACTGCCCCGGCCGGCCCGAGACCGCCATACCCTGCTCGCTCATGGCACTGCGCAACTGCTCCAGGCTGCCCTGATAGGCGATGGAGAGGCGCGCATATCCCAGATTCATCGCCACCACCTCAACGCCGGTGACATTCTCCATGCCGGCGAGCGCCGTTTGGACCGCGCCCCATTGCTCGAGCGAATCCAGCCGCATGTCGGCGGTCAGGGTGCCGCGGGTGTTGAAATTGACCACGGCGCGCGACTTCCACAGATCCTCCATCGCCGTCACGGCGGCTTGCGCGGCGGCGGGGTAGGTGGCGGTTGGATTTTGCAGCAGCGGCACCTCGACACTGGTCTTGCTGGGCGCCTGGTTCTGCCCGATGCGGCGGATGACGATAGTCATCTTGTTGCCCGCCGCCGTCGCCTGGATCAGCGCCGCTTCGCTTGCCCTGATCCGTGCCGCCGCGGACGCAATATCGCTCCAGTTGGCATTTTCTAAATTCAG
>JAFKFF010000282.1 GCA_017307315.1 Alphaproteobacteria bacterium | reverse complement strand
CGATGCCGGTGAACCGGGCGACAAACTCATCTTTGGGTGAGGATTGCAGCCTTGCGCCGATGGTCCAGTACTCGACCGGGACAAAGGAGTTGATCTCCAGCTCGCGCTCCACGATCAAGCGCAGCGCCACTGTCTGCACCCGGCCCGCGCTCAATCCGCGGCGTACCTTGTCCCACAGCAACGGCGAGACCTGATATCCCACCAAGCGATCCAGCACACGCCGGGTCTGCTGAGCATCGACCAGATTCTCGTCGACATCCCGCGCATGAGCAAAGGCTGCCCGGACGGCTTTCTGCGTAATCTCGTTGAAGGTGACCCGCCGTACCTTCGACTTGTCCTTGACCACAGGGAGCAACTGGATCGCCAGGTGCGCGGCAATCGCCTCGCCCTCGCGGTCGGGGTCGGGCGCCAGATAGACCATCTCAGCCTTGGTTGCCAGCTTCTTCAGCCGATCGACAACCTTTTCCTTGCCCGGGGAGACAATCAGCGTCGGCTCAAACGTCCGCTTCTTCAACTCCACGCCGATGTCGTTCTTCGGCAGGTCCATGATGTGGCCCAGAGAAGCCTCCACAATATAGTCGCTGCCGAGATATTTATTGATCGTCTTCGCCTTTGCCGGCGATTCGACGATCACAAGTGATTTAGCCATTCGTTCCCTTCATCCAACAAAAACGCATACCGTTGACCAGATGTTCCATCGTGCAGGATTCCAATGCGAACCTAACACGAGTTGCCGGAAATAAGCGAACCGGGCATCTCTGCAAAACTTCAGTCTGGGTACAAGAAACTATATCGATAGACTGTCTATCTTCAATTCCGTCTGCATCTTGGGCAAAGTGCATCCGGCTGATCGGCGCCCGGCAGCCCCAGAAAGACCGGATGGCCGGTGGCGTGGCTGATCGCCAGCATCACCGGCACCGTCAG
This sequence comes from Alphaproteobacteria bacterium, assembly GCA_017307315.1. Taxonomy (GTDB): domain Bacteria; phylum Pseudomonadota; class Alphaproteobacteria; order Micropepsales; family Micropepsaceae; genus Rhizomicrobium. Next base: position 4,596 of record JAFKFF010000282.1, on the reverse strand, counting down.
GCCGATGGTGGAAAGCACCGAACCCAGGAAGATGTTCACCGCCAGCTGCAGTTGGTTCGCCGAAGCGGCGCGCAAGGCGCCGATCGCTTCGGGCGTCGCCACGATGATGGCGATTACCACCCCGCCCAGCACGGCGGGGGCATGCAAGGTCTCGATCAGGTAATCGATGGGATAGGCCATTTCCTCAGCCAGGAACGCCACCGGCACGATATAGGCCAGGAGCAGCAGGGCATGGCGCGGAAGCGCGCCCTTTTCCGGCGCGTGCGCGCCATGGTGCGAACCTCCGCCCGCCGTCATGAAATAGGCTTTGTGCCGGCCGGTCTGCAGCGCCAGGAAGGCGCAATAAAGCCCCGCGCACATCAGCGCGATGAAAAGCTGCTGCATCGCCGACAGCATCGGCCCTTCGGTGGTGCGGGTGAAATTGGGCAGGACCAGGGACAGCACCGCCAGGGGGATGATCACGCCGAGATAGGAATTGGCGCCTTGCAGGTTGAAGGGTTGCTCGCGGTGCCGCCAGCCGCCCAGCAGCAGGGACAAGCCAGCCATGCCGCCCAGGATCACCATCACCACCGAGAACAGCGTGTCGCGCACCAGGGTGGGATTGTTGTCGCCATGCAGCATCACCGCCGAAATGCCCAGGACCTCGATGGTGGTGACCGACAAAGTGAGCACCAGGGTGCCGTAAGGCTCGCCCAGGATTTCGGCGATGGCGTCGGCATGGCGCACCACGTTGAGGCACGAGCCCAGCACCGCCGCGAACAGCCAGAGAAACAGGACGGCGAAGCCGGCGGCTTGCGGAAGATGGGCGAACAGCGCCTCGCCACCCAGGGCGAAGACGGCGACGCTCGCCAGGCTGAAGCCCAGGAACCACTCCCGGCGCACAAGCTGCGAATTCAATGCCCCCTCCCGGCCCGCCCGCGTGACGATCCTCACCATCCTGCGCGGAAAGAAAAGCCGGTTTCCGGGCCTTTTTTCCGAATGCTGCACTGCATCTGGCTTTTCCGGCCAATAAGACTAAAGAGTGCGCGCCGATCCCGAAAAAGCAGAGTTCCCTTGTCGTTTGATACCACGCCGACCGCCCTCGCCCGCGCCCTGGCCGAACGCCACTATCATCAGGCCACCCCGGTGCAGGCCGCCGTGCTCGAAGAGGATGCCGAGGGCCGCGACCTTCTGGTCTCGGCTCAGACCGGATCGGGCAAGACCATCGCCTATGGCCTGGCCGTCGCCGACACTCTGCTGGACGGCGCGGACACGATGGGCCCGGCGGGCGCGCCGCTGGCTCTGGTGGTCGCGCCGACGCGCGAACTGGCGTTGCAGGTGCAGCGCGAACTTTCCTGGCTCTATCGCTATGCCGGCGCGCGCGTGGTTTCCTGCGTCGGCGGCATGGACCCGGGCCGCGAACGCCGCGAATTGTCGGCAGGCGCCCATATCGTGGTGGGAACGCCCGGACGCCTGCGCGATCATCTGGAGCGCCGCGCGCTCAACGTCTCTTCGCTCAAGGCCGCCGTGCTGGACGAAGCCGACGAGATGCTGGACATGGGTTTTCGCGAGGATCTGCAGTTCATCCTGGAAACCACGCCGCCCGAGCGGCGCACCTTGCTGTTCTCCGCCACCCTGCCAAAGCCCATTCTCCATCTCGCCACCCATTACCAGCGCGACGCCTTGCGCATCGCCACGGCGGGCGAGACGCGCGGCCATGCCGATATCGAGTACCGCGCCATCCGCATCGCGCCCGCGAAAGTGGAAGCGGCGGTGATCAATCTTTTGCGCGCCCTGGATGCGCCCGGCGCTTTGGTCTTCTGCAACACCCGCAACGCCGTGCGGCACATGGAATCCATGCTGCTGGAGCGCGGCTTCGCCGTGGTGGCGCTGTCGGGCGAACTCAGCCAGCACGAGCGCAACCATGCCCTGCAGGCGCTGCGCGACGGACGCGCCCGGGTCTGCGTCGCGACCGACGTGGCGGCGCGGGGCATCGATCTTCCCAATCTCGATCTGGTCATCCATGCCGAATTGCCCAACGACGCCGAAGTGCTGCAGCATCGCAGCGGCCGGACCGGGCGCGCGGGCAGGAAGGGCATCAGCGTGCTGCTGGTGCCACCCTCGCGCCGCCGCCGCGCCGAGGAGATGCTGGGCCGCGCCAAGGTCCAGGCGGTGTGGGGCAACGCGCCGACGCCGGAAGACATTCGCAAGCTCGATCAGGAACGGTTGCTGCAGAGCGCCCTTCTCACCGAACCGGCGGGCGAGGACGATCTGACGCTGGCCGATGCGCTGCTGGCGCGCTCCGACGCGCGCGCCGTCGCCGCCGCTTTCGTGAAGATGTGCCGCGCCCGCCTGCCCGCGCCGGAAGAGATCGACAACAGCCCGCAGGACGAACGGCCGCGCCGCCACGAGAAAAACGATCGCCATCCGCGCGAGCGCGGCAAGGAGCATCCATCGCGCGACCAGCAGCGCCGCGCCAATCCGCCCCGCGAGCGCGGCCCCGCGCCGGCCACGATGGCCGATGGCGTCTGGTTCCGCCTGAATGTCGGGCGCGAGCGCAAGGCCGATCCCAAATGGCTGCTGCCGGAGATCTGCCGCCAGGGCGAAATCACCAAGAAGGATGTCGGCGCGATCCGGGTCTTCGACACCGAAACCCTGTTCCAGGTAGGCGCCCAGGTGGCGGAAAAATTCGCGAGCCTGGTCGGCGAACGCAAGAAGGGTGGCATCCGCATCCTGCCCGCACCGGACCAGAGCGGCGAATCCCGCGCCCGCCCGGCGGCGCCCGCGGCGGAAGACGTCGCCGCGCCGGAATCCGCGCGCAAGGAAGGCGGCTTTCACCAGCGCAAATTCGACAACCGGAAAGCCGGCGATCAAAAGCCCGACGGCCCGAAGTTCGGCGACAAGAAGAAATTCGGTGGCAAGAAATTCGCCAAGAAGCGCTTCGACAAAAGCAAGCCCGGCAGCTACCCGCCGAAACGGCAAAAGCCATCCGCTTGACGCGACGATGGATTATTCGCCGCCCTGTTCATACGCCCGCTGCATCTCGACAAAGGTCTCGTCCAGCCGCCGGCCTTCGCGATAGGCGGATAGATGGTCCGGTCGCTCGACACCCGGGATCAAACGCGGGCACGGCTCGCCAGCGCCGATCATTTGCGCCACCGGGATCACACCCGCCCAAAGCGGCGTGGCGTAATCCGCTTCATCGTCGGCCACGGTCTTGGCCCGCACCTTGGCCGAGGCGTCCTCGATCGTCATCGTGATCACCATGGTGGCCTTGAATTCCTGCGGATCGATGGCGCGCAGGGTTTGCGTGCGGCCCGGATAGAAGCGGTCCACCACGCCTTTCAGCGCCGCCAGCTTCTCGTCCGCGTCCTCGATGAAGCGCGCCGTGCCAAAGCACATCGCCGAGCGGTAGTTGGCGGAATGGTGGAAGCCCGAGCGCGCCAGCACCAATCCGTCCAGATGCGAGACGGTGAGGCAGGCGGGCGTCCCGGCCTTCAGATGCTTCAGCATCCGGCTGGCGGAGGAGCCGTGCCAGTACAGCACCTCGCCCTCGCGCCAGAACAGGGTCGGCGTGCAGAAGGGCTGGCCGTCGATCACATAGGAGACATGGCAAAGGAGCGCCGCATCCAGGATCGCGAACACCGCCGCCTTGTCGTAGCTGCCGCGCTCGTGCACGCGCTTGACCCGGTTGCGGGCGCTGACGGGAAAGCTGGTGGAAACCGGTTCGATGACGTCGCTCACGGCGCTTGCATCCTTGTCTGAAGGATGCAGGATGGGCCATGCGATTGGCTCGAAAAAGAACCAATTCTGGATCGAAATTATCGACCAATTCGCCGGATTGGTCGGCCTTGGTGCCGGTTTTGCCCGGGGATGGGCCCCGCGCCCAGGCGCTGTACCGGGCGATCCGCGAGCTGATCGAAAGCGGCGCGGTGCCGGCCGGCGCCAAGCTGCCCACCACCCGCGACCTTGCCCGCCGCTTCGCCCTGTCGCGCGCCGCCGCCATTTCCGCTTTCGAGACTTTGGTGTCGGAAGGCTTCGCGGAGGCGCGGGTGGGCGCGGGCACCTTCGTCGCCCGTGCCGTTCCCCGCCTGCCGCAGGCAAGCGCCGAACGCCGCACGCCCGACGAGGCCCCGCTACGATCCTTGCCGCTCACCGTGGGCGTGACCGCGCCCGACCCGCGCACCACCCGCGTCTTCCGCCGACTGATGACGCGTCATCTCGCCCGCCCGGCGGCGGCGCTTTTCCGCTATGGCGATCCGCGCGGCAGCCTGGCGCTGCGCGAGGCCATCGCCGCCTATATCCGTGCCGCGCGCGGGGTGCGCTGCGTGCCGCACCAGATCGTGATCACCGCCGGGGCGCAGCAGGGCCTGGACCTTCTCATCCGCGCCATCCTTCAGCCGGGCGATGCCGTGTGGGCGGAAGATCCCTGCTATCCGATGGCGCTCGCCGCCTTGCGCGGCGCGGGCGCGCGAGTAATCGGCGTGCCGGTGGATGAAGAAGGCCTCGATCCCGCGCAAAGCGAACGCCTCCGCCCGCGCGCGAAAGCCGTTTACGTCACGCCGTCGCACCAGTTTCCGCTGGGCGTGACCATGACCATGCGCCGCCGCCTCGCGC
>JAFKFF010000281.1 GCA_017307315.1 Alphaproteobacteria bacterium | reverse complement strand
GTCCTCAAGGCGCCCGCCATCGGCTCGATCCTGGTTCTGGGCGCGGGGTTGGTGGCGCTGTTCCTGCTCTGGATTCTGGCGGCATGGCTTATCTATGCCCAAACCCTGCACGTGGATGCGGCGGGGATTCTCGCCAAGGTCGACAATGGCACGCGCCTGATCTTCGTGCCCGGCAGTGATGCCAGCACCGCGCCCACCTCCATCGGCGCCTTCCTGCATCAGGTTTTCCTCACTCCGGCCGGTCTGACGCTGATCGTGGTCGGATGCGGCGTGGGTTTCCTGTTCGCGCTGGCGGCGATGATGATCAGCGTGGTCTCTTTCCCGCTGCTGCTTGACCATGATGTGGGATTGGACACGGCGGTGAGCACCTCGGTGAAAGCGGTGATCGCCAATCCCGGACCCATGGCGATGTGGGGTGTGATCGTCGCCGGCAGCCTGGTGCTGGGCTCCCTGCCGGCCTTCCTGGGGCTGGTCGTGGTGATCCCGGTCTTGGGACATGCGACCTGGCACCTTTACCGCAAGCTGGTGCAGCCACGTTGAAATGCCGGTGAAATCGGCCCCGCGTTTTTGCGGGGCCGTGTCTTTGGTCAGATGCGAATATCGATGGAGCGATATAAGGCGGCGGTCTGGGAATCGGCCGGCTCGGATCGCTGTCCGGACAGGATTTCCGCCCGTATCTCCAGTTCGGCGGCGGCGGCCAGAAGCTTGCGTGCATAATCCGGATAGGAGGCCTCGGCGGCGAAGCCCCTGAGATCGGCCGCCAGTTTCAGCAATTGGCGCAACTGCTGGACGGTTTCATCCATGAATGCAGGAACGCCCGAGTCGATCCTATCGCGTCCGTCAGTCTTCCGGTTTGGTTAGCAATTGATTACCGGGAGATCAGCCGATCACGTCCCCGGCTTCGGGGTGACGCTTGAACCACGCAACCGCGTAGCTGCAGCGCGGCACCAGGCGCAGTTCGTGCGCGCGGGCATGCGCCACGATCGCTTCCATCAACCGGGCCGCCGCGCCGGTACCGCGCAACCCCGGATCGGCTTCGACATGGGTGAGGACATACCGGCCTTCATGCTCCCGGTAATTGGCGAAGACGATCAGACCGTTCTCGGTCTCCTCGAAGCGATGCCGTTCTTCATTGTCGATCATCGCCCGGGCTCCCGATACATCCAGGGCAGCGCCATGCCGATGGGGATAATCCAGCAGACCCCCGTCACCGCATAGAAAAGCAGGCTCACATACCAGCTGGCGTGCGGCAGGATGCGGACCGCCAGACCCGTCACGATCAGGGCATAGACCACCAGCCATAGCAGGATCAGGATCGTGCCGATCAGTTTCTTGGTGTGCGGGGTCATGGCCGGCACCATCGCCGCAAATGCCGCGGCGGGCAAGTGTGGACCGGGGCCCGCACAAACGCTATGGAACGGCCATGCTGGCGTCGCGCAAAGCCGTGGGCGTGTGGCTTCTGGCCATCGCCGTCATCATTCTCGCCATGGTAACCATCGGCGGGCTGACGCGCCTTACCGGATCGGGTCTTTCCATCACCGAATGGGACCCGATCATGGGCGCGATCCCGCCTTTGACCGATGCGCAATGGGCGGACGCCTTCGCCAAATATCAAAAGATCCCACAATATATCCTGGAAAACCGGGGCATGAGCCTTGAGGCTTTCAAGGGCATCTTCTGGTGGGAATGGACCCATCGTTTCCTAGGCCGGTTTCTCGGCGTCGCTTTCTTCGTGCCGTTTCTTTTGTTCGCCTGGAAGGGTGCGATCCGCAAAAGCGATTGGCCGCGCATGCTGCTGCTGTTCGTCCTGGGTGGATTGCAGGGCTTCATCGGCTGGTGGATGGTGCAGAGCGGGCTGGAGACGCGGGTCTCGGTCAGCCAGTACCGCCTGGCGATCCATCTGGGCGCGGCGCTTCTACTCTTGATCGCCATCCTGTGGATCGCGCTGGAATATCTGCGCGACCTGAAGACGCCGCCAAAGCCGGCCGGGCGCGCGCTCGGCCTGGTGGTTCTGGTCTATATGCAAATGCTTCTGGGCGCGCTGGTCGCGGGCCTTCATGCCGGCCTGATCTACAACACCTGGCCCGACATGAACGGGCGGGTTTTTCCGGAAGAACCCTTCTTCTCCAAGCCCTGGTGGATCAATTTCTTCGAAAACCCGGGACTAGCGCAATTCGATCACCGCATCGGCGCCTATGTCGTGGCGGGCGTCGCGGCCTTTATCTTCGCCCGTGGTGTCCGTCTTAAGCTGGTGGCAGCCATCACCGCTTTCCAGATCGGCCTGGGCATCTTCACTTTGCTGCTCCAGGCTCCGGAAGCGCTGGCGGCGTTCCATCAGGTGACGGCGGCGGTGCTGTTATGCGCCGCCGTCTGGCACGCCTACGAGCTTCGGCATCGTTCCGCCTAGAGGTTCATCGCCTGTTCGAGATCGGCGATGATGTCGGCAACGTCCTCGATGCCGATGGAGAGCCGCACCACGTCGTTGCCGGCGCCGGCCTTGGCACGATCTTCGTCCGACAATTGGCGATGGGTGGTGGAGGCGGGGTGGATGATCAGGCTGCGGGTGTCGCCGATATTGGCGAGGTGCGAGAACAGGCGCACGCCATTGACCATTTTCAATCCCGCCTCATAGCCGCCCTTCAGGCCGAAGGTGAAGACGCTGCCCGCTCCCTTGGGGCAATATTTCCGGTGCAAGGCGTAGCATTCATTCTCTTCCAGGCCGGCGTAATTCACCCAGGCGACATTCGGATTGGCCTTCAACCAGCGCGCCACCGCCAGCGCATTGTCGCAATGCTTCTGGATGCGCAGCGGCAAAGTCTCGGTGCCGGTGAGGACCAGAAACGCGTTCATCGGCGACAGCGAGGCGCCCAGGTCGCGCAGCGCCAACACGCGGGTGGCGACGGCGAAGGCCATGTCGCCGAAGGTCTCCCACATCCGCATGCCGTGATAGGAGGGGTTTGGTTCCGAAAGGGTGGGGAATTTGCCGCTGCCCCAGTCGAACGTGCCGCCGTCCACGATCACCCCCGCCATGGAGTTGCCGTGGCCGCCCAGGAATTTGGTGGCCGAATGCAGCACGATGTCGGCGCCCCATTCGATCGGCCGGATGAGATAGGGCGAGGCCAGCGTGTTGTCGATGATCAGCGGCACGCCCGCGTCATGGGCGATTTTCGCCAGCGCCTCGATATCGGTGATCAGGCCGCCGGGATTGGCGATGCTTTCGGCGTAGAGCGCCTTGGTCTTGTCGGTGACCTGCGCCTTGAAGCTGGCGGGATCGCGTGTGTCGGCCCATTTCACATGCCAGTCGAACTTGGCGAAGCTTTGGGAAAATTGGTTGACCGAGCCGCCATAGAGCTGGCGCGCCGCCACGATCTCGCTGCCTGGGCTCATCAAGGTGTGCAGCGCCAGAAGTTGCGCGGCATGACCGGACGAACAGGCAAGGCCGGCGCGGCCGTTCTCCAGTGCCGCGACGCGCTCTTCCAGAACCGCGTTGGTGGGATTCATGATGCGCGAATAGATGTTGCCGAAGACCTGAAGGTTGAACAGCGCCGCGGCATGATCGGCATCTTCGAAGGCATAGGCCGTCGTCTGATAGATCGGGGTGGCGCGCGCGCCGGTGGCGGGATCGGGCTGCGCGCCGGCATGCACGCTCAAGGTGCTGAAACCATAATCGGCCATTCGAAAAATCCTTTACTGCGGGGGAGGGGTGACGCCTTCGGCCTTGCAGTCGCGAAGCTTGCAATAATTCGCGAAGGCGGCGGCGCGGATCTTGACCAGGGCATCGGTTTCGGCGGTCATGATGGCGTCCGCGGCATCGCTGTTCTGGGCGGCGATGGCGGCGCGCTGCTTGACCATGGCATGAAACTTGACCAGGGCGGCGCTCTGCTCGGGCGTCAGGTCGGGTGAGCCGGGGTCCGGCCAGACCACGGCGCCGAAATTTTCCCGGCTCTTGGTCATGATCGCCTGTGCCTCCGGGCTTTCGTAAAAGGCGACTTCGTTCGCCATCAGGTCGGCCGGATAGCTCTTCGCATAAGCTTTGGCGAGATCTTCGTCCGCCGCCGCCAGAAGCTTGCCATTGTCGGCGAGCGCCTGGTCGAAGCTCTGCTTGAAGATGTCTGGCGCGGCGAAGGATGCGGCCATGCCGCCTTGGAAATTGTGCAGGATCAGGCTGACGCCGCCGGTGTAGCGCACCAGCTTGCGCGCCAGGTCGAGCGCATCCGCTGCGTGTGCGGCTGAAGCCGTCAGCATTGCCGCCAGTGTCAGTGCGCAAATCCGCTCAGGCCGCATGGTCCAGTCCCAATTCCTTTTCGACGCGCCGGACCCATCCTTGAACATGCGGCGGCGGATCGAAACCGCCCTCCCTGGCCCAGCGCGTATAGGCGACCAGGGCGATATCGGCGAGGCTGAGGCGCTCGCCCACAAAGAAGCGTCGGGAGGCGAGGTGGTCGTCCATGACCTGGAGAACGCGCGCGCCCTTGGGCAGCAGGGCCGGGTCGATTTCCGCCTCCGGCTTCTTGAGGAAGGCCTTGTGAAAGCGGCGCACCGCGATCACGGTTTCGTGGCTGTACTGTTCCCAGAACAGCCATTGAAGCATCAGGGCGCGATCATAGGCGTCGGAAGGGATCAAGTCCGAGCCCTCCGCCAGATGGAGCATGATCGCGTTCGATTGCGCCAGGGGCCTGCCATCCGCCAGCACCGCCACCGGCACTTGCCCGGCGGGATTCAGGTTCAAGAATTCCGGCGTTCGGGTTTCGCCCTTCAACACGCTGGTTTCAACCCAGCGATAGGGAATGGACAGCCGACCGCAGACGAATTTCACTTTCAGGCAGTTGCCGGAAATGGAATCGCCATAGACGGTGAGCATGGTCATAGCCGCTTCAGGCTGCCGCCCTTGCCGAACAGCAGCGGCTTGCGGTTGTCGATCACCCGGCGGTTGACCCCCATCCAGCCCAGCTCGCCGGAAAAGCGGCCATGCTCGATCTTGGGACAGCGGTCCATCACCACGGTGAGGCCGGCCTCTTGCGCCAGCTTGGCGGCTTCCTCGCTGACCACGCCCAGCTGCATCCAGACATATTTGAAGCCCAGGCGATCCTTTTCGGCCAGGGCCTCGCGCACGATCTGCGGCGCGTATTTCGACTCGCGGAAGATATCGATCATGTCGACCGGCGCCGGCACGTCTTTCAGGCTGGCATAGACTTTCTGGCCCAATATCTCCTTGCCTGCCATTCCGGGATTCACGGGAATGATTTTGTAGCCCTTGTTCAGCAGATACATCATCGCGAAATAGGACGGCCGGATCTCGTTGCCGCTGGCACCCACCATCGCGATGGTCTTGACCGAGCGCAGGATGGTTTTGATCAGCGCATCGGGATAGGTCAGGCCGGCCATTGGGGATCCCGCTTTTCCAGGAAGGCGCAGATGCCTTCCTCGGCCTCTGCGTTCAGCATGTTCTCGGTCATGACGCGCGAAGCGTAATCATAGGCGTCCGCCAGCTTCATCTCGATCTGGCGGTAGAAGGCTTCCTTGCCGGTGCGGACCGTGGCGCGGGGCTTACTCGCGACCTTCTGCGCCAGCGACATGGTTTCGGCGGAAAGCCGCTCGGGGGTCACCACGCGGTTCACCAATCCCAGCCGCCGCGCCTCTTCAGCCGAGACCATGTCGCCGGTCAAAAGCATTTCCATCGCCGCTTTGCGGCTGACGGCGCGCGATAAGGCCACCATGGGGGTCGAGCAGAACAATCCGATATCCACGCCCGGGGTGGCGAAGCGCGCGGCGGAGGACGCCACCGCCAGATCGCAGCTTGCGACCAGCTGGCAGCCGGCCGCGGTGGCGGTGCCTTGAACTTCCGCGATCACCGGCTTGGGACAGGCGACGATCTGTTGCATCAGGGCCGAGCATTGGGTGAAGAGGGCGGCGAATGCCTCGGCGCCGTCATCCTCCTCCGCCCGCCGGGCGGCCATTTCCTTCAAATCGTGTCCGGCGGAAAAAACGCTGCCTTCCGCGGCCAGCACCACCACCCGCACGGCGGTGTCGGCGGCGGCGGCTTCCAGCGCGTTGGCGAGCGCGCCCATCAGGGCGGAACTGAGCGCATTGCGGGCCCTGGGCCGGTTCATCGACAGCCGCAGCACCGCGCCCGCGCGGGCAGACTTCAAGGGCGAATCCATTTGATAGAGGTTCATGGAGAGGGACTTTAGTGCGGCCATGGGGCAATTTCACGATGGCCTTCGGCGTCATGCGGTATTATGATACCATATCGCGGAAATGCCCGGAATTCCGACTTTTCTATTGACCATCCGGAGCCCGGACCTTATAGGCACGCGTCCTTTCAAGAGAAATCGCCATGAAAACCTACTCGGCCAAAGCCTCCGAGATCGAAAAGAAGTGGGTCGTGATCGACGCCGAAGGGCTGGTCGTGGGCCGGCTCGCCTCGATCATCGCCATGCGCCTGCGCGGCAAGCACAAGCCCACTTACACGCCCCACATGGATTGCGGCGACAATGTCATCGTCATCAACGCCGCCAAGGTGGTGCTGACGGGCCAGAAGCTGAAGAAGAAGGTCTATTACCACCACACCGGCTATATCGGCGGCATCAAGGAACGCACCGCCGGCGCGATCATGGCGGGCAAGTTCCCGGAGCGGATCGTCGAGAAGGCGGTGGAGCGCATGGTACCGCGCGGACCGCTCGGCCGCCGGCAGATGTCGAACCTGCGCGTCTATCCGGGCGCCGAACATCCGCATGAGGCCCAGCAGCCCGAAAAGCTGGACGTGGCCAAGATGAATCCCAAGAACACCCAGTACAAGACGAAGGCGGCCTGACCATGGCGGACGACAACAAGTTCGGTGAACTGAAATCCACCCTCATTAAGGCCAAGACCAACACGCCGGAAGATGCGGCCAAGGCCGACAAGAAGCGCGACTCCAAGGGACGTGCCTATGCCACCGGCCGCCGCAAGGAATCCGTGGCCCGGGTTTGGATCAAGCCGGGCTCCGGCAAGATCACGGTCAATGGCCGGGACGAGAAGACTTATTTCGCGCGGCCGGTGCTGCGCATGATCCTGCGCCAGCCCTTGATCGCCGCCAATCGCGACGGCCAGTTCGACGTCGTCGTCACGGTGACGGGCGGCGGGCTTTCGGGCCAGGCGGGTGCGGTGCGTCACGGCATTTCGCGGGCGCTGGTGAATTACGAGCCCGGCCTGCGCGCGGCGCTGAAGCCGGGCGGTTTCCTCACCCGCGACCCGCGCGCGGTGGAGCGCAAGAAGTACGGCCGCCCCAAGGCGCGCCGCAGCTTCCAGTTCTCGAAGCGCTAAAATCCGGTATCCGGATTGTCCCAAAAGGGGCGGCTCGACAAAAGTCGGGCCGCCTTTTTTGCTGCGCCCGCATTCTCCCCCTCGGCTATCCGGCTATAGTGCTCCTTTGAGTTGCGTAAGAAACTTCGCAAAACAACCAAGCGAACAACACATCTCGTAGGGAGGGACGCATGCATAAGATCATCGCGGCGGCGGCTTTGCTGACTGCCACATCCACCATGGCGCTGGCACAGCAGAACACCGCCACCGACATCATGAAATCGGATATCGACAAGGTTCTGGCGAGCCCGGGACGTTCCGTGGATCACACTTTACGTGTGCTGGATCTGGGCGCCTATCAACTTTCCGTTGCCGTCATCAAGCGAGGTCCCACGGGCCAGCGCCCGGCCGGCGCCGCGCAGCGGCCAGCGCCCACCACGCCGGCTTGCGGCGTGACCGCCATGCCCGCCAATTCCAATCTCCGGTTCGGGCACTTTGGTGACGGGCGGTGAGATCTTGAACGGTCATCGTTCCGCTCCCGACAGCGAAGTGACCAAAGTCCTCAACGGTCCTTCCTGCAGCGGCCAGATCGTCGGCAATTACGTGGCCCGGAAAATGAATGTGGGCGACATCTCCGTCATTCCCGCCGGCGTCGCGCATGGCTGGACGGACATCACCAGCGAAGTCACCTATCTCAGCGTGCGTCCCGATCCCAAAAAGGTTCTGGAACATGGCTATGTGAATCCCGCGCTCAAATAAGCGCAGGCCTTTTGCGTCGCAGCATGGAAGGCTGACAAACTTCGCGACAAGAACGCGCTGGATTGTCAGCCTTCCTTGCCTATGAATCGATTGTCACAATTTCCGGAAAGGCGCGAAAGAACTTTTCGCTTTCGCCGCCATTCCGGCAACAGGGGGAAATACATGTCCAAATCTCAATTGCGGCGCCTGTCGTCCGTCGCGGCGATCGCGCTGGTGTCCACGCTTTTCGGCGTTCAGGCGATGGCGCAGAACAACGGCCAGCCTTCAACGGCGAAAGGCGATTGGCCGATGTATTTCGCAGACCCTTCGGGCTCGCGCTATTCGCCCCAGGACCAGATCAACGCCTCCAATTTCAACAAGCTGGAGATGGCGTGGCACTTCAAGACCGACAGCCTGGGGCCGCGCCCCGAATTCAAGCTCGAAGGCACGCCGGTCGAAGTCAACGGCATGCTCTACACCACCGCCGGCGCGCGCCGCGCGGTTGTCGCGCTCAATGCGCGAACCGGCGAATTGAAATGGGTC
>JAFKFF010000280.1 GCA_017307315.1 Alphaproteobacteria bacterium | reverse complement strand
CCTCCGGCGCGAAAGACGCCGAACTGTTCCAGGAGCACCGGCTTCTGGGCGGCATCGACGGCCTCACCTTCCTGGATGGCGTGCTCTATGTGAACAATGTCGTCTTCAACAAGCTCTACCGCATTCCGGTTGACGCATCCGGAAAGCCCGGCACGCCGGTCGATATCTGGTTCGACGCGCCGATGCGCGGGCTGGACGGCATGCGTGCCGCGAACGGAAAGATGTTCGTGGCCAATGGCGGTTCGGGCACCATCGCGGCGCTGGCGATCAAGGACGACACCGCCCATGTCACCATCCTGAAGGACGGGCTGATGACCCCGACGGGGGTGGAGCCGGCGGGCGACACGCTGTGGTTCACCGAGCGCGGCACCGGCAAGGTCATGTCAGTCCCCATGCCGCGTTAATTCGTACCCCCTCCGGTCTTCGCAGCTTTGCTTGGACGCGCAGGCTCACGCCTGCACGCCCAAGCGCTGCTACGACCACCTCCCCCATCAGCATGCTTCGCATGCACGGGGGAGGCGGGCCGGAGTTTTCGTGAGCGCCCCCTTCTCCTCATGCTGAGCCTGTCGAAGCATGAGGAACACCCGCGCCTTCGCCACGCTCCGCCAAAAGTTACAGGCCGTGCGCGAAAACAGGCGATATATATGTATTGTCGCCATCCCCTCCCGAAAATAGAAGCGTTGCCGGCGGGCTTTCGGAAAGCCCATGGATAGCGCGCATGCGCGAACAGGGAGGAAGAAAACAATGCGGAAAACGATGTTGGGCGTGGCGGCTTTGTTCGCCGCGCTGGTGAGCCTGGCGCCGATGGCGGGCGCGCAGAATCTGGATCTCACCGGGATCAAGCTGCCGACGCCGGAAGAGAATGCCAGGATGCCGGTGCCGGCCGTTGCCGACCCGCCTCCCCATATCGGCATCGCGGTGGACGTGCCGGGCGCCAAGGAACTGCCCGATCCCAAGCTGAATTATAAAGTGGTGTTCGACCTCGCCCCCGCCGCCAAGAGCCCGAGCGACATCAATCCCGGCCTTCTCACCGTCGGCCGCTTCGTCAACACGCTGGCGAAATACGGCGTGCCCCAGGACCATCGCCATTTCATCGTGGTGTTCCATCGCGGCTCGACGCCCGCGATCCTCACCAACGAGGAATACAAGAAGCGCAACAACGGCGTGGACAATCCCAACATCAAGATCATGGACCAGCTGCACAAGGCGGGCGTCGATTTCCGCGTCTGCGGCCAGTCGGTGACCTTCAACCATATCGACCGCAAGACCATCCAGCCCATCGTGGAAGTCGATCTGTGGGCCGGCATCACCATCCTTAACCTCACCGCGCGCGGTTACGTCCATCTCGGCGGCGAAAGCTGATCCTTTACCAGCCTTTCTTCCCGCCAGCGTGGCGGGACAAAAACAAGCCCGTCCGGAAATCTCCGGGCGGGCTTTTTCCTGCCGCCGCATCGAGAGCGGTTCTGATTGCGCCGGCGTCCGCTTCAACCCACGGCGCGTGGGCCGAACAGGATCACGGCCATGCCGGCGAGGCAGATCGCGGCGCCCGCCCCGTCCCAGGCATCGGGCCGGTGGCCTTCCATCGCCCAGCCCCAGATCAGCGCGCAGGCGATGTAAATTCCGCCATAGGCGGCATAGGCGCGCCCCGCCAAAGGACTGTCCGCCAAGGTCAGCAGATAGGCGAACAGCGCCAGCGCCAGCATGCCGGGCACCAGCCACAGGGGCGATTTGCCGAGCCTGAGCCACGCCCAGAAGGAAAAGCAGCCCGCGATCTCCATCACCGCCGCGCCCAGAAACGCCAATAGCGAAGTCATCCGCTTTCCCTCCCCGTAATGCCGTCATCCTTCTATGGCGCAAAATGCGCATGCGTCAAAATTCTCGCCCGCGCGCTGTAACCTTTTCGCGCATGTCGCAGCGCCCATTCGGCGGTGGACGCGCCGGAACATGGTCCATACATTCGCCCGCGCGAATACATCGTTATATGGAGATTTCCCTTGCTTCAGCCTGTTTCCCGTTTCGTCCGCGCCGGCCTTGTCGCCGCCGCGCTTGTCTCATCCGCCGCCACGCTGGCCGAGGCCGCGCCCATCACCGGCGTGCCGCAATTCAGGGACTTCGCGGGCGCGGGCGAGATGCCCGATCCCAGCCTGGACTACAAGATCGCGTTCGACATCAACAGCATGGCGTCATCGCCCGATCAGGTGAATCCCGCGATCAAGATGGTCGGCGCCCTGATCAACGCCTATGAAGGCCATGGCGTGTCGCCCGACCATCTGCATCTGGTCGCGGTGTTCCACGGTCCGACCATCCAGGTCGTGCTGGACGACGCCACCTACAAGGCGCGCACCGGCGTCGACCGCAATCCCAATGTCGCGCTGCTCGACCAGTTGAAGGCCCATGGCGTGCAGATGGTGGTGTGCGGCCAGTCGGCGATGGCGCAGCATTACGACTTCAAGAACATCGCCCATGCCAAGGTGAATTTCTCGGCCTCGGTCACCTTCATCAACCTGATGACCCGCGGCTACATCAAGATCAACGAGTGAGGCCGACAGGCGAAAGCTCCGGTGGAGCTTTCGCCGCTCCCCGCTGGCGCGGCGACAGCCCGAGAGCAAAAACGTTCAAGACCGCGCCGGCGTGCGCGCGCAGAGCAGCCAGCCGAACAGCCAGGCGGCGGCCGCCGCGCCCAGCGCCTGCGCGACGACGAAGCCGGGAACATGGGCCGGCGCGATACCGGAAAAGGAATTGGTGAGGCTGCGCGCCAGGGTGACGGCCGGATTGGCGAAGGCGGTCGAAGCGGTGAACCAATAGGCGGCGGTGATATAAAGTCCCACCGCCACCGACACCGTGTCGGCGCGAAACCGCCCCACGCCCAGGATGGTGGCGATGAGCCCGAAGGTCGCCACGAACTCCGACACGTAATGCCCGAAGCCGCCGCGCGCCTTGGCGGAGACTTCCCATATCGGCATGGCGAACATCAGATGCGCCAGCCAGACGCCCAGCACCGCCCCCGCGACCTGCGCCGGGATATAGGCCAGAACCTCGCCCCGCCGCGTTTCGCCCCTGGCGGCGAACATCAAGGTGACGGCGGGATTGAAATGCGCCCCCGATACCGGCCCGAACAGCGCGATCAGCACCACCAGCATCGCGCCGGTCGCCACCGCGTTGCACAGAAGCGCCAGCGCGCCGCTGCCGCCGGCCAGCCGCTCCGCCATGATGCCGGAGCCGACGATCGCCGAAAGCAGGAACAGCGTGCCCAGGAATTCGGCGCAGGTCCGGCGGCCGAGGCTGTAGGGCATCATGCCGGCCCGGCCCGCCGCCCCTTTTCGTCGATCACCTTTTCGCCGTCTTCCTTGGTGAAGGCGCCTTGCTGCGGCGCCGGAAGAATATCCAGAACCCGTTCGGACGGGCGGCACAGGCGCGCGCCCAGCGGCGTGACCACGATGGGGCGGTTGATCAGGATGGGATGGGCCATCATGGCATCCAGAAGCTTGTCGTCGGTGAGGCTCGGATCGTCCAGCCCCAGTTCGCGATAGGGCGTGCCCTTCTCGCGCAACAGCGCGCGCACGGAAATTCCCATCTGCGCGATCAGCGCCGTCAAGGCCTCGCGCGTGGGCGGGGTCTTCAGATATTCGACGATCCGGGGTTCCACGCCGGAGTTGCGGATCATCGCCAGCGTGTTGCGCGAGGTGCCGCAATCGGGATTGTGATAGATGGTGATCAAAGCCGCCTCCCCTAGCAGCAGGCCGCCCTGGCGGCGGTGGCGGCGACCGGCGCGCAGATCGAGGCATCGCCATTGCAGCAATCCTCGATCAGGAAATTCAGCAGCCCCGCCATGCGCTCGTAATCGGCCTTGTAGATGATGGAGCGGCCGTCGCGGCGCGACGACACCAGGCCCGCCCCCGCCAGCACCGTCAGATTGGCCGACAGGGTGTTGGGCAGCACGTCCAGCTTTCGCGCGATGTCGCCGGCGGCAAGCCCTTCGGGACCGGCGCGGACCAAAAGGCGGAACACCGACAGCCGGCCTTCATGCGCCAGCGCCGAAAGCGCCTCCACCGCCCTCACGGCTTTCGCGGACGCCATCAGCAGCAGGCCTTGGCGTCGGCGCGCGGGGCGCAGCAGGCCGCCTTGGGCGCGACATCGGGCACGTCATCCTCGCCATATGTCGTGGCCTCGCCGAAGGTGAAGAAGGTTTCCCACTTCAGGCCCGAAGGATCGCTGACCCACGCCTTGTCGGACCTGGCATAGCAGCAGGCGGCGCCTTCCTGGTCGCGCGTCGTCTCGCCCGCCGCTTTCAGCCGCCCGGCGAGATCCGCCAGTTCGCCCGCGCTTTCGACCTGGATGCCGACATGATCGACCCCCGCCGCCACGCCCCGGGCCGAAATGGCGAAATTGACCTTGGGATCGTCCAGCATCCATTTGGCGTAATCGACCTTGGTCACCGTGGGCCCGGCGCCGAACAGGGTGGAATAAAAGCCGATCGACCGGTCCAGATCCTCGACCGAGACATGCAGATGAAGCCGCTTCATGACTGCCTCCTATTTCCTTATTTCCAGAATTATAGAAATATAAGCTGCTGTCAAGGCCGATGCGTCCGTCCGAAAACGGGCGCCGAGCACCTGTTACCTCCCGACGGACAAGATAATCGACTTCCGTTTCACCGATGGTGCGCCTGGCCGCCTGACGCGCGAGGAATGCTGCTGTATTTCATAACCCACGGTGTGGGGCATCGCGGCCAGATCAGCGCGCTGATGCTCCTTAGTACTCAGATCCCTGCAACGACGGATTTACAACCCATTTGCATGAAATCGAGGCTTGAACCGCGGACGGGCCTGACAGATCAGTTACCCGCATAGATTGTATCATCCTGCAGTTCACCTAGTATGTATTTGTCGAATCGCGCAATATTTGTACGCCAAAGCTGAGAGCTAAAACGTGCCCTTTCGAAAAGCGCGCATTCTCATTCTCTGCAAAACTTATCCCTCTCCGAGCGCCGCCCACGCGGAAACGTCTTGCATAGCTGGCATCGAAGACAACGGTAAACTGATCCGACTATACCCAGTACCGTTCCGGCTCATTCGGGAAAGTGCGCAATTTAAAAAATGGCAATGGATTACAGCTCAAGTCGAGAAAACATCAAAAGATCAGCGCCCAGAAAGTCACCGCATCGGTGTTGATACTATAGAATGCGAGGAACCGATCCTTAGCTCGCGAAACGGTTGGGCGGCTCGAAAGCCATGGCTCGAAAAGCTGCCAACCTTCCGAAGCCCTATTGCAATGTATGAAGCAAGGCGGGCTTCCAATATCACACTTGCCTTGCTGAGACCGGACCGAATTTTAGGCCTTGATATAAAGCCCACTGCTCCGGACTGGACTGATGAAGAGAAGGCAAAGCTGCTTCAATTGCAGCATCAGGGAAATCTTTTCGCAGAAAACGATGTTAGCGACATCGCCATGCTCCGAAAAATTCCATTCGACTTCCACTACCGATACTCGTTCGTTGACGAAGACGGGGTGGAAACTGAAGTTCGACACAAAATTGTCGATTGGGAAATAGGTG
>JAFKFF010000279.1:5612-6095 GCA_017307315.1 Alphaproteobacteria bacterium | reverse complement strand
GGACCGTTCCGGCCATGAGACCGGGTTTGGCGTGGGCTTCAGCATGCCGATCGGCGGCGCGTTGCGCAGCGCCGCCGCCGATCAGGCTGCGGCGGAAGCCTCGGCGGCATCGGTCGCCGCCCGCAAGGTGCTGCGCGATGTCGAAATCGCGGCCGATCGCGACGTGATCCAGGCGCGCCAGGGCTTGGCCGCCTGGCAGCAAAGCCAGGCGGCTTCCAAGGCCAGCGCACAGCTTCTTGTGCGCATGCGCCGTGCCTATGCGCTGGGCGATTTGAGCCTTACGGACCTGCTGATCGCGGAACGCCAGGATTTCGACGTCCGCCGCGCCGAACTCCTCGCCCGTGCCGGCGCGCATGGCGCGATTCTCCAGCTGATGATCGATGCGCACCGGATCTGGTCGCTGGGCGACGACGAGTGAGAAGCTTTCGAGCCGGCGGAGGCATTCCAGCCGGCCGGCTCTTTTGGATGCGCGGCGGGATCTAT
>JAFKFF010000279.1:0-5568 GCA_017307315.1 Alphaproteobacteria bacterium | reverse complement strand
ATGAGGGAACAGCAAAACGCAAACGCAGCCCATGGCGCGAGTGAGCCCAGCGTCTCCCGCCGGGATCTCATGTCGGCTTCCGCCATGCTGCTGGCCGGCACTGCCGCGTCCGCGGCGACGCCATCCCCGGCCGAAGCGGCACCGCAAAGGGACCGGGATTTCGGAGCCGTGGCGTCCATCGGCGAGCGTCTCGCCAATCTCAGGATCGAAGGGCGCACGGGCCTGGGCATCGAAACGGATGCCGGGGTCGTCGATGTGTCGGCGACCGCCAGAGCGCTGGGCCTGACCGTGCCGTCCGACATGGACGATCTGCTGCAGAATGGGCGGGGAGGGGAAATCGCCGCGTTGATCGGCGCGCTGAAGGGAAATCCCGGTGCGGCGAAGCTTGTACCCGCGGCGGAGCTTCGTTTCGCGCCGCTGGTGACGCGGCCGGAAAAGATCGTCTGCGTCGGCTTCAATTACCGCAAGCATGCCGAGGAGACCGATACCGCCATCCCCAAGGCGCCTCCGCTGTTCGCGAAATACAATAACGCCTTGAACAGCCATCATGGGCGCATCAAGCTGCCGATCGAAGCCGATACATGGTTCGATTACGAAACCGAGCTCGTCATCGTCTTCGGCAGGCTCTGCAAGAATGTCAGCGAAGCCGATGCGCTCGATTATGTCGCCGGCTATGCGACCGGGAACGATTTCAGCGCGCGGGGTTTGCAGAACGCTTCCTCGCAATTCACCGCCGGCAAGACCGCCGATGGCTTCGCGCCGGTCGGGCCCTGGCTGGGGACGCCAAAGCGCGTGCCGGACCCCAACAAGCTGAAGATCAAGACGGTGGTGAACGGCGAAGTCCGCCAGGACTGGACCACCGAGGACATGATTTATAATTGCCGCACCCTGATCCGCTATGCTTCGCGCTGCATGACGCTGAAGCCGGGCGACATCATGTATACCGGCACGCCGCAGGGCGTGATCTGGGGCCAGAAGGCGACACCGCCGGACCAGCGGCGCTGGCTGCGGGCCGGGGATGTCGTCACCTCGTCCCTTGAAGGTCTTGGCGATCTGACCGTGACGCTGGATTGAGGGGAACTTTGGCGGGGCGAGCTTGGTCCCGCCTCCCGGCCGCGGAACGAGCCTTTCCCACATGCGTTCATGATCCGAACCATGTGGGGAGAGATGCATGAATGGTTTGATCTATCTCGTCGGTCTGGTGGTCGTGATCATGGCCATCCTGTCTTTCTTCGGTCTTCGCTAGATGAGTGCCCTGGCCGAGCCCGCAGGGGTCGTTGCGAGGCCTCTTGCATTGGTGCAATGGCCGGCCGTCATTGCCGGCGCGATCACCGCCGCCGGCGTCTCCTTCACCCTTCATGCCTTCGCGGCCGGAATAGGCCTGGCCGTTCTTTCCACGGCGCCGACCTGGCGCGATTCCTCCGGCGGGTTGTGGCTTCTTTCGGGGATCTATCTGCTGTTCACCGCGCTCGCCGCCTTCGCGGTGGGAGGATATGTGGCGGGCCGCATGCGCGCCGCGCTGCGCCTGGACACGACGGAGACCGAGTTCCGGGACGGCGTTCATGGCCTGGTGACATGGGCCTTGGCCGTGGTCCTGACCGCCGTGATGGCGCTGGGGGTCGCCGCGACGGCAATGCCTGCGGCCGTCGGCGGTGGTGCCGGAAGCACTCAGTCCGTCGCCGGCGAAAATATCATCGCTTCGGAACTGGATGCGCTGTTCCGCACCGACCGCAATGTTCCCGACATGACTTACCGCCGCGCCGAAGCTGCCCGGATATTGCTCAAAGCTTCCGGCCGTGACGGGGTGACCGATGCGGATCGCGATTATCTTGCCACCATCGTCGCCGCCGTGGCCGACATCCCGCCCGACATGGCGGCCGAACGCGCGAACCGCCAGATCGCCGCGGCCCGCGAGGAGATACACCGCGCCCGGGTAGCGGGCGTCTTGCAGGCCTTCTTCATCGCGGCTGCGCTGTTCGTGGGAGCGGCGGTGTCCTGGTTCGCCGCCTGCGAAGGCGGCCGTGACCGCGAACTGGGCCTGTTCCCGGCCTGGGGCCGCCGCCGCGCCCGATAGAACGGAAGAAGGGGTGCGAGATGCAATGGCGGGGCATTCCATACGCTTCGCCCCGGCGTGAAAGCGGCATGACGATTTCGTCTCGAAACCGTGACCCCGCATAGCAGTCCAGAACGCTTGATCGTCCGGCCCGGCGCATTCTTCAAAAGCTTCGCAAAAATCGGGAACGCGGTGGGCCTTTGGGCGTTTGCGGGGCGAAGGGCTTCATGCGCATTCTGTTCGCCACTTCGGAAATGGACGATTTCGTCCAGACGGGCGGGTTGGCAGCCGTCGCGGCGGCGTTGCCGCGCGCGCTCCGTGCCGTCGCCGATGTGCGCATCGTCATTCCCGGCTATCCCGATGTGCTGCGCCAGATGCAAGGCGCCGAGCGGGTCGCAGAGTGTCCCGCCGAAGGCAACTTGCCCGCCTGCAGCCTGCGCCGGGGCTGCACCTTCGACGGACTGTCCGTCTATGTCGTGGAATGCGCAGGGCTTTATGAGCGCCCGGGCAACATCTATTGCGACCCGCAAGGGCGGGACTGGCAGGACAATGACGCCCGTTTCGCGCGGTTTTCATCGGTGGCCGCGGCATTGGCGGCGGGAAAGCTCGATCCGGCCTGGCAGGCCGACCTGGTTCACGTCAATGATTGGCAATGCGGTCTGGTGCCGGCCTATCTGGAATGGAATGGCTGGAACGTCCCGAGCCTGTTCACCATCCATAACATGGCGTTCCAGGGGCTTTTCTCGCGCGGCAGCCTGGGCCGCATCAACGCGCCCGGCCATGCTTTCCAAGTCGACGGCCTGGAATTCTACGGAAAAGTGTCGTTCCTGAAAGCGGGGCTGCAATATGCCACCCATCTTACCACGGTTAGCGAGACCTATGCCCGCGAGATCACCACCGCCGAGCATGGCTGCGGCCTGGATGGCTTGCTGCGGCGGCGGGCCGGCGAGGCGCAGCTGACCGGCATCCTGAACGGCATCGACGAAAGCTGGGATCCCAAATCGTGCCGGGACTTGGTCCGACCCTTCGCGGCCGGAAACTGGGCCGAGCGCCGCGAGAATGCGGATCACCTGCGCCGGGAATTCGGGCTGGCGGTCAGCCGCGGGCCCTTGTTCGGTCTGGTCGCGCGCCTGGTGCACCAGAAGGGTGTCGATCTGGTGCTGGCGGCCGCCGATGCGATCATCCATGCGGGCGGACAGATCGTTATCGCCGGCAAGGGCGATCCGGCTTTCGAGGAAGCGGTATATAAGGCCCAGCGGCAGCGCCCGCAGGCGATCGCCGCCGCGATCCGTTTCGATCCCAGGCAAGCCCGGCGCATCTTCGCCGGGACGGATTTCATCATGATGCCCTCGCGCTTCGAGCCCTGCGGCCTCAGCCAGATGTACGCCCAGCGCTTCGGCTCGCTCCCCATCGGCCGGTGCACCGGAGGGCTGGCGGAAACCATCAGCGACGACGAAACGGGCTTTCTGTTCGCGGATGCCTCGACGGAATCGTTCCTGGGCGCGATCGTCCGCGCCTTCGCCCTGTTTGGCCGCAAGCGCAGTCTGAACCGCATGCGCGAAAGCGCCATGGCCAGAAGGTTCGGCTGGTCGCATTCGGCATCGCGATACAAGGATCTCTATCGCACGATTCTTGCGGGCTGACGGCCGGTCCCGTAATGAATTCCAGGCCCGCTATCGGCTTTTTGCGGTGCAGCTTAAAAATCGGACAGGTCACGGCGCCGCGCCGCGAAAGCGGCGAGGAACAAACAACAATCCGCGCGGGATCCGGGAACCGCGTCGAGCATCCCCCGTTCCCGATGGAGTACGCTCATCTTAAAGGATGAACAGCATGGATATCCGGCCGAATCCGCCCGCCACAAGGCCTGCCGCAGAAAGGCGGCAGCAAAAATACCTGCATTTCGCCTTGCTTCCCGGCGACGAGGCTTTGATCGAGCAGCTTCCGGCGGAACAGCAGGCGGCTTTAAGGTCCGAGGGTTCCTATGCCCAGCGCGCTCAGGAGCAAGGGATCGCGATCGGAACCGTCCGCAGCCGCCTCCACAGGGCACGCGCGGCGCTGGTCCGGTTGCGAAAAAGCCGGAAACAGGGCGAGGAAGCGGAGCCGCCGCAAAGCGATTCCGGCACCATGAACTGAAATTGGGGGCTTCGGCATCTCTACCGGAGATGAAGAGCCGCCCATTGCAGCAGTAAAATGGTCTTGGCGTCGACGATCTCGCCGCCCGCGGCCATCGCCAGCGCTTTTTCCAGGGACAATTCCAGGGTTTCGATATCCTCGCCCTCGGCAAGAATGCCGGCACCGGCGCCGCGCGGGCGCGTGGAATCATAATCGGCGACAAAAAGGTGCAGCCTCTCTTTCACGGCGCCGGGGCTCATGAAGCAATGAAAGACCTGGCGGAGATCGGAAAGTTCCACGCCGGCCTCTTCCCGGGCTTCCTTGAGGGCGCAAGCTTCGGGTGAATCGCCGTCCAGTTTGCCGGCAATGACTTCGGTCACCAGATCCCGATAGCCATGTTCGAAGGCGGGCCAGCGAAACTGGCGGATCAGCAACACCGAACCGGCGACCCGGTCGAACGGCAGAACGGCGGCGCCATCGCCGATATCGTAGGATTCCCGCATTTGATGCTGCCAGCTGCCATCGGCGCGGCGGAAATCGAAGCCGGCTCTGCGCAAGATGTAGTGATTGTCCGATAGAGTATCCAAATGCTGGCGGCGGATACGACGGCTTGTGTCGGCCATGGCTGTCTCGAAGATATAATGGAAGTTTGTGGAAAGCGTCGCGAGCAGCCCTACACGATGCGCGACGTCTCGGAAAGCGTGCAACGATTCGGCGTTCGGCGCGTTGAAGGGGCCTTGCGGGATCGGATGGTTGCCATGCCCCTGAAATTCACCGGCGAAGCGAAGATCGAATTGGACACGGGCGATCTGCAGTTGCTGGCGTATCTGGGCGAGTTTCCGGTGCGCTGCATCGTCAAACGCGCCGCGGTGACCGCCGGCCTGATGGAGGCGCAAGTCTCCGACGTGCAGGCTTTGGAACTCTATCACGCCCGCAGCGGCGAAATTCACGAGATCGCCTCGCAGCGCTATGACAATGGCGAACGCCAGCCCACGGTTTTCCCGGCCCACATGTCCATGCATTGAGAGATCGCGGGGCCGCTTTCATCCTATCTATAAGTCCGTGACCTGACCTGCATGCTGCACTTGCCCGAGAGATTGGAGGTCGGCAAACCCTATCCCTTGGGTTCCAGCTGGGACGGTCTGGGGGTCAATTTCGCGGTCTTTTCGGCTCATGCCCAGAAAGTCGAGCTCTGTCTGTTCGACAATGCCGGAAAGAAGGAGATCGCGCGGCTGCCGCTGCCGGAGTGCAACGAGGAAGTCTGGCACGGCTATCTGCCCCATGCCTCGCCCGGGCTGGTCTATGGATTCCGCGCCCATGGCCCCTATCAGCCGGAACAGGGCCATCGCTTCAATCCCTCCAAGCTGCTTTTGGATCCTTATGCCAAGGCCATTTCCGGATCG
>JAFKFF010000278.1 GCA_017307315.1 Alphaproteobacteria bacterium | reverse complement strand
GTCAAAAGCACGCTCAAGCCGGCCGGTGACGCGGCGATCCCCTTCAACTATCGCGTCCATGAGGTGAACGGTGCCTGGAAGATCGTGGACGTCTATCTGAACGGCAATATCAGCCAGCTCGCCCAGAAGCGGTCCGACTTCGGCGCCACCCTGAAAGCCGGCGGGCCGCAGGGCCTGGCGAAGAAGATCGACGCGCTGGCGGATCAGACTTTAAATTGATGGCCCCCATCTGTCTTCCTCGGGATAAACCCTCGGAAGACATCTTCCCCCGCCAATGGCTTCGCCATGCGGGGGAAGAAAGCCTCAGCCCGAGCGCCCGGGCGCATGTTGAAGCGGCTCAGGTCCGCCTCCCCCGTGCGCGCGTTAGCGCGCTGATGGGGGAGGTGCCGTAGCTGGCTCTCGAGCCAGCGAAGGCGGAGGGGGTAAAAATCAGATCAGCTTCTCATGCGCGCGGTCTTCGCGCGCCGGCGGCGGGCCGAGCAGGGCGGGGCTCACGAAAAGCGTGGTCACCATCGTCCAGAACAGCGAGATCATCAGAAGCTCGCCCATGCTGGCGGTGCCCGGATGGCGCGACAGCCACAGGGTGCCGAAGCCCGACGCGGTCGTGGCCGCGCTGAAGATGACGGCGCGGGTCAGGCTCGATTGCAGGAAATTCTTCGCCCCCGCCCGCCAGGCGACCACGAAATAGATGTTGAAGGCGACGCCGATGCCCAAGAGCAGGGGCAGCGCGATGATGTTGGCGAAGTTGAGGGGCAGGCCCAGAAGAACGCAGCTTCCTGTGGTCAAAAGCCCCGCCAGGATCAGCGGCGCCAGGGTGGTGACGACGTCCGACAGCCGGCGCAGGACCAGGGCAAGCAGCGCCAGGATGGCGATGAACGACAGGATGCCGGCTTCGGTGAAGGCGCCCACGATGGTGCGGCCGGATTCGCGGATCGAGATCGGCGCCCCGGTGGCATCGGGGGCGACTTTCAGCACGGCGTCGCTGAAATCCGACAGAATGCGGGGATCGTTGCTGGTGTTCTTGGGGAAGACTTGCACCCTTGCGGTGCCGTCGGCGGCGATCCATTCGGCGCGCATCGCAGCCGGCATGGTTGCGATCGTCACCGGCGACGGCGTCAGCGCATCCGACAATTGCCGCAGCATGGTCTTGAGTTCGGGCACCACCGCCTCGACGGCGTGGGCGCGGTTGGCCGCCGGGCCGCCGGCGAGGCGTTCCAGCGCGCCGGCCAGAGCCTCGGCGTGGATCGCCGCGCCACCCTTCCGGTCGCCGGCCGCATCGCGCAATTTCGCGGCGACATCGCGGAAACTCGCCACCGTTTCGGCATCGGTCGGCGGGGGTTTGACTTCGAACGGATTGAGCGTCAGGCCCAGGATATTGTTGGCATCGGCGAGCAGCGCCAGTTTCCGCTCCTGGTCTTCGGGCACGAAGCTAGCCAGGGTCAGGACTTGTGCGACTTCAGGCAGGGCGGACAGGCGGCGCGCCAGCTGCTCCGCCCCCGCCAGCGATGGCGCGGTGGCGTTGATGGTGTTGGGCGAGGTCTGGGGATTGCCCATCAGATCGAACAAGGTCGAGACCGATTCCACTTTCGGACTGCGCAGGTCCAGGGGATTGGAATCGAAATGCAGGAAAGCGGTCAGGAGCAAGCCGATCAGGCCCGCGCCGGCGGCGATGCGCAGGATGGTCCGGCGATGGCGTGCCATATAGGCATCGAGCGGCGCCAGGCCGGCAAAGCCCACATCGTCGGCCTCGCCGGCGGGCCTCAGCAGCATCAGGAGGGCCGGCAGCAGCGTGATGGCGGTGACGAACGCCACCACCATGCCCATGCCCGCCACGAAGCCCAGCTCCGCCACGCCGATGTAATTTGTGGGCAGGAACGAGAAGAAACCGACGGCGGTCGCCCCCGCCGCCAGGGCCAGCGGAACGCCGACGCTGCGCCCGGTATGGCACAAGGCTTTGGAAAGTTCGGGATGATGGAAGCGCTCGGCGCGATAGCGCACCGAGAATTGAATGCCGAAATCAACCCCAAGACCCACGAACAGGGCGATGAAGGCAATGGAGATGATGTTGAAGACGCCGATGAAAAGAAGCGCCAGCCCCATGGTCAGCATCAGGCCCGCCACCAGGGTCGCCAGGATGGCGAAGATGATCTTGAAGGAGCGGACCGCCAGCCACAGCGTCGCCAGCACGCCGGCCATCATCGCCGCGCCCATCAGCCAGACGCGGTCGGTGAGGGTGGCGAATTCCTCGTCGGACAGGGGCACGTCGCCGGTCAGGCGCACCCGCACCCCATGTTCGGGCGTAAAACCCATGTCGCGCGCGGCGGAGCGAATGGCGTCGCTGGCGCGCGCGCCCGGCTCCAGCGCGTCGAAATCCAAGACCGGCTTGATCTCGATGAAGCGGCGGATTTCCTCGGGCCTGGGCGCCGACCCGGTGATGAGCGCGCGCCAGGACAGATAGTCGGTGCGCCCTTGCGTGGCGGCGGTGAAGACCTGCCCCAGGCGCGCCATCGGGACGTCGATGTCGGACAATTGCGCCTGGCCCTGGGAGACACCCAGAAGCACGGTGGCAAGGCTGTCCATCACCCCGCGCAAGGACGGATCGGCAGCGAGGGCTCCCAGGAAGGGCTGCGCCTTGAAAAGTTGCTGGGCGGTGGCTTCGACTTCGCTTACCGGCAGAAACAGCAGGCCATTGTGATCGAAGAAGGCGCCGCCATCGGGACGGCGGATATCGGGAAAGAGCTTCTTGTCCTCCGACAGCCGCGCGGTGAGCCCGGCGGCGGCGGCTTCCGCCAGTTCGGGCGTCTGGCCGTCGATCACCGCCAGGATGAGATTGGATTGTTGCGGAAAGCGCTTGTCGAAGCGGATCTCGCGCTGGCGCCAGTCCACCTCGGGCGAGATCAGCTTGGTGCTGTCGCTGTTCATGGCGAAATGGGCGCTGGTGTAGAAGCCGGCGGCCACGGTCAGAAGGATGGCGCCAAGCGTCACCAGAGCCGGCCAGCGGCAGCAGAAGGTGACGATACGTTCGATCGGGGGAAGGGCGGGGGCGGACATCTCGCCCGATGCTTAGCCGGTTCCGGCGGGTTCTAAAAGTCCGGAAGTTCCGCGGTCTGCACCGCTTTGTCTTCGACTTGGCGTTCCCGCCGCTGGCGGTAATAGGCCCGCATGGTGGCGTAGTAATCGACCGAAGCGCGCTCGATGTCCCGATAGGTGACGATGTTGGCCGAACGATTGTCGACCGAGCCCAGGCTCGATTTCACCAGCCCGACATAGTTGCTGCCGCTATAATGCAAAAGCCGGAGCGGCGAGAAATAGCCGTCGACATAGCCGCCGGCGAAGTCGCGGACCGAAGTCGGCCCCCGGAACGGAAGCACCAGATAGGGACCCTGGCCCACGCCGTAAACGCCCAAGGTCTCGCCGAAATCGCGGCCGCGTTCCGGCAGACCCCAATCGGTGGCGACATCGAAGATGCCGGCGACGCCGACGGTGCTGTTGACCAGGAAGCGCGCCCCCGCGATGCCCGCGAACTCGAATTCGGCCTGCAGAATATCGTTGGCGACGTTCACCGGACCGCCCAGATTGGTCAGAACATTATGGATGTTGCCCCGAATGCCGCGCGGCACGGTGTTGGCGTAAAAGGTCGCCGCCGGCAGGGCTGCATGGCGATCGAGCCGTTGATTGAAGTCGAAGAAGAACCGGTTCATGGGTTCCAGCGGATCGTTGGCTTCTTTCGCCGCCAGATTGTCGTCCGAGGCGCAGCCCGCCGTGCCGACGCCGAGCATGAAAACCAGCAACAGGCTTTTCGCATTCATACGCTTTACTTGCGCCGGCCTTTTGACCGCTTGAGCACAAGCCCCCACCCGTGACACTGCAAACTATAGGCATGGCTGCGGCAACCTGTCTCCGCCTAAAATCGGCCCCGTTAACCGGTCCGTCCAATTTTCCGAGGCGGCGGACCGGAACTTGGCTGGGCGCCCGCCATCGCTTAAGACTTGGGAGACAAGACTTTGCAGGCCGCCACCCGGCGGGATTGGAGAGGGATAGATGGCGGTCGCCGATCCGGAGCTTTTGCGGTTGCGAAACAGCATCGACAATATCGATGCCGCGCTGGTGCATCTGTTGGCGGAGCGGTTCAAATGTACGCAAGCGGTCGGAGAATATAAGGCCAAGCACGGCCTTCCCCCGGCCGATCCGGCCCGCGAGCAGATTCAGATCGCCCGGCTGCGCGCGCTGGCCCAGACCGCCAAGCTGGACCCGGACTTCGCGGAACAGTTCCTGGGTTTCATCGTCAAGGAAGTGATCCGCCATCACGAGGCGATACGGGCCAGAAAATAGAGCGGGAAACGATGGACCTGTCTTTTTCGCCCGAGGAAGAGGCTTTCCGGCAGGAGGTTCGCGATTTCATCGCCGAGGCGAAGCCGAAGCTGCCGCCGGATCTGGGTCCACCGGAAGAGGCGCGTCATTCCAAGGATGATTATCTGGTCTGGCACCGGCTGCTCTACAAGAAAGGCTGGGTTGCGCCGGGCTGGCCGAAAGAGCTGGGCGGCTGCGCCTGGAGCGTGACCCGGAAATATATTTTCGACACCGAGACGGCCAGAGCCGGTATGCCGACCACCTTGCCTTTCGGGTTGGGAATGGTGGGCCCGGTGATCTTCACCTTCGGCAGCGAGGACCAGAAAAGGAAGTTCCTCCCCCGCATCCTGTCCGGCGAGGATTGGTGGTGCCAGGGCTATTCCGAACCCGGTGCGGGGTCCGATCTTGTGTCCCTGCGCCTGCGGGCCGTGCGGGAAGCCGATCACTATGTCGTCAATGGCCAGAAGACCTGGACCACCCTGGCGCAATATGCCGACTGGATCTTCTGCCTGGTCCGCACCGATCCCGAGGCCAAGCCCCAGGAAGGCATCTCGTTCCTCCTGATCGACATGAAATCGCCCGGCATCACGGTCAAGCCGATCGTCGTGCTCGATGGCGCGCGCGAGGTGAACGAGGTCTTCTTCGATAATGTTCGCGTGCCTGCCGAGAATCTGGTGGGCGAGGAAAACAAGGGTTGGACCTACGCCAAATTCCTGCTCGCGCATGAACGTTCCGCGCTGGCGGGCGCTTCGCGTTCGCGGGCGGTGCTGGCCGAACTCAAGGCCATCGCCAGGGCGGAACGGCAGAACGGCGAACCGCTGCTCCGCGATCCGGATTTTTCCCGCAAGCTGGCGGCGCTGGAAGCGGATCTGATGGCCTTGGAATTCACCGAGTTGCGCATTCTGGGGAAGGAAGCGAAAGGCGAAAAGGTCGATGCCGAAAGTTCGATCCTGAAAGTGGCGGGCAGCGAGATCCTGCAGCGCGTTTCGGACCTGGCGGTAGAGGCGGTCGGCTATTACGCCATGCCGGATGCCGCGCGGATGGGCGACAATGAAGCCGTCGGGCCCGACCATGCCCGCGGCGTCGCGGGCCGCTATTTCAACCTGCGCAAGGTCTCGATCTATGGCGGCTCCAACGAGATTCAGCGCAACAGTGCTGGGGCTCTGATGGATTTTTCCTTCTCGGAAGAACAAAGCCTCTTGCGCAACGCGCTGTCGCGTTATCTCGCCGACCATTATTCCTATGAAGCCTGGCGCAAATTCTCCGCGACCCCGGACGGGCGCGACCCCGCGCATTGGCGTCAGCTGGCCGAGATGGGTCTCTTCGCGGCGCCGTTGCCCGAAGCCATGGGCGGACTGGGCGGCGGCGCGGTCGAGATCATGGTGGTGATGGAGGAATTCGGCCGCGCCCTGGTGGTCGAGCCCTATGTGCCCACCGTGGTGATCGGCGGCGGGCTACTGGCCGCGGCGGGCGACGCGCTGGCCGAGGAAATGTTGCCCAAGATCGCGAGCGGGGAGGCCACGATGGCGTTCGCTTTCGCCGAAATGCAGGGCCGCTACAATCTCGCCGACCTAACCACCGCCGCCACCAGGTCCGGCGATGGGTATGCGCTCAAGGGACGCAAATCCGTGGTGCTGGGAGCGCCCTGGGCCGATCATCTCATCGTGACCGCGCGGACCGGCGGGGCGCAGCGGGAGGAAAAGGGCGTCAGCGTTTTCCTGGTCGAAAAATCCGCCAAAGGGCTTTCGACCCGCGACTATGTCGTGATCGACGGTACGCGCGCCGGCGAGATTCTTTTCGAAGATACGCCCGCGCGCCTTATCGGCGAGGAGGGCGCGGCGCTGCCGGGACTCGAGGCCGTGGTGGACCGCGCCATTGCCGCGCATCTCGCCGAAGCGGTGGGGGCGATATCGGTTTTGATGGACGCGACCGTCGATTACGCCAAGACCCGCAAGCAGTTCGGCCAACCGATCGGAAAATTCCAGGTGCTGCAGCATCGCATGGTGGACATGTACATCGCCCAGCAGCAAGCGCAGTCCGCCAGCCTGATGGCCAATCTCCAGTTGGGCGATCCGGGCCGCGCCAAGGTCGTCTCGGCCGCCAAGGCCGCGATGGGCAAACATGCCCGGACCGTGGCCGAAAGCGCGGTGCAGATTCACGGCGGTATCGGCATGACCGACGAGTTGAATGTCGGGCACTATTTCAAGCGGTTGGTGCTGCTGGAAACGCTCTACGGCTCGCCCGACCATCATCTCCGCCGCATGGCGAATTCGGACTCCGAAACTCAATAAAAAGGGCGCCGGAGACGGCGCCCTTTTTCTCGAAACATGCTCCGGCTTTCTTCCCCCGTGCGGCGAAGCCGCCGACGGGGGAAGATGTCTGCTAGCGGGCTTGCCCGCGTGGCAGACAGATGGGGGAAATCAAAAAGCCAAAGCCTTCGCCATCTTCACCAGCGGCAGCTTGGTGATGTCAGCCACCACCTTGTCCGGCACCTGGCTATCGACCTCGATCAAGGCGATGGCGTCCTGGCCGGGCGCGCTGCGGCCCAAGGTGAAGTTGGCGATATTGACATTGGCGTCGCCCAGAAGCGTACCGAACTTGCCGATGAAGCCCGGCTTGTCTTCGTTCACCACATAGAGCATGTGCGGGGCGCACTCGGCGTCGAGGTTGATGTCCTTGACCTGGATCAGGCGCGGGCGGCCGTCCGAGAACACCGTGCCGGCGACCCGGCGGGTCGAACCACCCGCCAGGGTGGCGGTGATCTTCATATAGCCTTCATAGGCGCCTTCCTGGC
>JAFKFF010000277.1 GCA_017307315.1 Alphaproteobacteria bacterium | reverse complement strand
AGGCACCGTTGGAGCGGAAAGCGATTGGGGTGTGCGGCGATCAGTGTAGCGGATCGGGCCGGGAAGGGTAAATGCGCCCCTTTCCTTGGGGCTTTTGCTCCCTATACTGCGCCGCTTCCCAAGCGGCCCCGGCAAAACACCACAGCAGGCGATTCGAAGCATGGCCCCCCGACCTTCCATCGGCATCATCATGGGCAGTCAGTCCGACTGGCCCACCCTCAAACCCGCCGCCGACATGCTGGACGCGCTGGGCGTCGCTTACGAAACGCGCATCGTCTCCGCCCACCGCACCCCCGACCGCATGGCCGATTACGCCAAGAGCGCGGGCGCGCGGGGGCTGAAGGCGATCATCGCGGGGGCGGGCGGGGCGGCGCATCTGCCCGGCATGGTCGCCAGCATGACCACCTTGCCGGTGCTGGGCGTGCCGGTTGAGAGCCGGGCGCTGAAGGGACTGGATTCGCTGCTTTCCATCGCCCAGATGCCGGGCGGCGTGCCGGTGGCGACCTTCGCCATCGGCGAGGCCGGCGCCAAGAACGCCGCGCTCCATGCCGCCGCGATCCTGGCGCTGTCCGATGCCAAGCTCGACAAGCGCCTCAAGGCCTGGCGCGCGAAGCAGACCAAATCCGTCGGCAAGTCGCCCAAATGAGCCAAGCCAAGACGCTGGACAAGCCCGTCCCGCCCGGCGGCGTGATCGGCATCATCGGCGGCGGCCAGCTGGGCCGGATGCTGGCCTTGGCGGCGGCGCGGCTGGGGCTGAAGGCGGCGATCTACAACGACGAAAATCACGCGCCCGCCTTCCAGGTGACGCCGCTGCAGATCGCCGCGCCCTATGACGACCGCGCCATGCTCACCGGCTTTGCCGAAATCTGCGACGCCATCACCTTCGAGTTCGAGAACCTGCCCTCCGACGCCATCGCGCATCTGGCCAGCCTGAAGCCGGTGCGCCCTGGCCGCCGCGCGCTGGAAACCACCCAGGACCGCTTCACCGAGAAAAGCTTCGCGCAGGCGCTGGGCTTGAAAACCGCGCCTTTCGCGGCGGTCTCCTCGGCGTCCGAAGCCGAAGCCGCCTTCGCGCGCCTCGGCGGCCCCGCCATCCTGAAGACCCGCCGCCTGGGCTATGACGGCAAGGGCCAGGTCAAGGTCGCGAACGGCGCGGATGCCGCCGCCGCTTTCACGCAGTTGAGAAGCGCGCCCTCCATCCTGGAAGGCTTTGTCGATTTCGCCTTCGAGGCCTCGGTGGTGGCGGCGCGGGGCGCGGACGGCAGTTTCGCGGCTTACGATCCGCCGGAAAATATCCATGAGAACCACATCCTGCGCCGTTCCATCGTGCCGGGGCGCCTGAGCAAAGCCCAGGGCGAGGAAGCCAAGGCGATCGCGCGCAAGATCGCCGATGCGCTGGATTATGTGGGTGTGCTGGCGGTGGAATTGTTCGTCACGCGCGACGGCGGGCTGATCGTGAACGAGATCGCGCCCCGGGTGCACAATAGCGGGCACTGGACCATCGAAGCCTGCGCCTGCTCCCAGTTCGAGCAGCATGTCCGCGCCGTGGCGGGCTGGCCCCTGGGCGATCCCGCCCGCCATGCCGACGCGGTGATGGAAAACATCATCGGGGCGGAAGCCCATGCCTGGGAAAGCCTGGCCCGGACCGGGGCGCTGCACCTTTACGGCAAGCGGGAGGCGCGGCTGGGCCGCAAAATGGGCCACATGACGCAGTTGAAGCCGTTGACGAAATGACAGTCCGCCTCCTAAAGCCTGATCGCGCTTCGCTGAATCGCGATCAGGCTTTAGGTTTATGTTTTGTCGCGCAATTTTTCCGAAAAACGCTTCACATTTTTCGGATTGCGCTCTAGGTTCCCGGCCCATGACGACGCGCACGACCACGGCTAAGACGAAGACGACCAAGCCTTGCGGGGCTGGGCGGATCGCGCGCGATTGAATTCAAGCGAAAGCGAAACAGCCAGGCCCCGCTCCAAACCGGACGGGGCTTTTTTATTGCCTACCGCGTAGGCGCGAGCCGGAGCGGCAACAAATAAACCGCGGTGGCGCGAGCCGGAGCGGCAAATCGTTGAAATTGGAAACAGAGGACCGAAGACCGTGAAGAACAAGACCGTTGCCATTGTGGGCGCCACCGGCGCCGTGGGCCGCGAATTCATCGGCTGCATCGAAAGCCGGGGCATCGACATCAAGGGGCTGAAGCTGCTGGCCTCGGCGCGCTCGGCGGGAAAGACCTATCCTTTCCGGGGCAAGGACCTGACGGTCGAGGAGTTGAAGGATAATTCCTTCAACGGCGTCGATATCGCGCTGTTCTCCGCCGGCAGCGGCATCTCCAAGCAATATGCCCCGATCGCGGTCAAGGCGGGCGCGGTGGTGGTGGACAACAGCTCGGCCTTCCGCGCCGATCCGGAAATTCCCCTGGTGGTGCCCGAGATCAATGCCCGCCGCATCCAGGACCACAAGGGCATCATCGCCAATCCCAACTGTTCGGCGATCACCACCCTGGTGCCGCTCTGGCCGATCCATCAGGTCAACCGCGTCAAGCGGCTGATCGTCTCCACCTATCAAGCGGCATCGGGCGGCGGCGCGGCCCTGATGGAAGAGCTGGAAGAATCCACCCGCGCCTATCTGGATGGCCGCGAATACCAGCCCAAGGTGGTGAAATACCCTTACGCTTTCAATCTTTTCAGCCACAACACCGCCATCGACATGGCGACGGGCTATAATGACGAAGAAACCAAGGTGATCCGCGAGTCCAAAAAGATTTTCGAGGACGAAGATATGGCGATCAACGCCACCTGTATCCGCGTGCCGGTGCTGCGCGCCCATTCGGTGTCGATGACCTTCGAATGCGAGCGTCCGATTTCCCCGGAAGAGGTACGCGAAATCCTGGCCAAGGCGCCGGGGGTGAAGCTGGTGGATGATTGGGCCAACAATTATTTCCCCATGCCCAAGGATGCATCGGGCCAGGGCGATGTGCTGGCGGGCCGCATCCGGCGCGACTTGTCTGACAACAGCGGCAAGGCAATTTCGATGTTCGTGGCGGCGGACCAGTTGCTCAAGGGTGCGGCTTTGAACGCAGTTCAGATAGCGGAGTTGTTGTAACGGCCAGGTCATCTCCGACGTGACGCATAACCCACCCAGCGCACCATGGGCGGACTTGATCCGCCCATCCAGTCTGCGTTCATAAATGCTGGATGGCCGGGTCAAGCCCGGCCATGGTGAGGATAAAGAGAACTCGGGTAGCTGCAAGCGCTGGGGGATGACAATCAGGGCTTTGCTTTCGGCTTCGCCCAAGCCGCAAACGCCGGAAAGTGCGAAAGCGCATCTTTCGCCTTTGCCTTGAATTTCTCGAACTGCATCACGTTTTCGATGCGCGCATCGAGGAAGGCTTCGGTGGCAGTCTCGTCCTCGCCGGTATCGTTGAACCAGCGCACCAGGGTCGAGCCATAGACCCCGGCCAGGATGCCGCGCTTGGTGTAGAAGTTGAAATCGGTCGAGGTGTCGCCGGCGGCGCGCCACATCGCATCCACCGTGCGGTACATCATGCGGCTGGCGCGGCCCGCATGCATGGGCAAGGTCATCGCCGCCGCCGCGCGCCGCGCCGCTTCCTTGTTGGGCGCCAGCAAGGCCAGCCGCGTCATGACCGCGATCTTGATCCGCTCGCGGATCTTGCGCTTGGAAAGATCGACCGCTTTCAGCTTTTCCTCCATCGCCGCGTCGACCGCGCTGGAGAAATATTCCACCAGCGACAGGGCGCCGTCCGGGAACATCTCCGCCAGCGCCGCCTTGTCGGCGCCGGCGCTTTTGCCGGCTTTGGCCAGCAAACTGTCAGTGAAGCCGTCGAAGGCGGCGTCCTTGAGCGCCGCTTTCAACACCACATCCTTCAGCGCGGTGCCGGTCTTGGCCTTTTCGGCCTTCGGGGCGGCCTTCTTCTTTTTCGGCGGGGTTTCGGTCATGGCGTCAGCCTGCCTTGGCGAAATGACGAATTTCCGATTCGAAGATCAGCTTGGAAAGGTCGGACATCCGGCCGGGATAAAGCCGCCCGTCCAGGTGATCGATCTCATGCTGCACCACCCGGGCATGGAACCCGCGCGCGACCCGCTCGATCGGCTGGCCGTCGGCGGAAAGGCCCCGGTAGCGGATATGGGCCGGGCGCTCGACCCAGCCGCGCAGGCCCGGAACCGACAGGCAACCTTCCCAGCCGCCTTCGGTCTCGGGGGAAAGCACGGTGATTTCCGGGTTGATCAGGACGGTGAGGGGGGCGGTATGGTCGAAACGCTCGTCTTCGGTGAGGCCCGGGTCGGCGCGCTCCCCCGGCGCCTGGAACACCACCAGCCGCAGCGGCACATGCACCTGGGGCGCCGCCAGCCCCGCGCCATTGGCGTCGATCATGGTTTCCACCATGTCCTTGATCAGGCGCTGAATTTCCGGCGCGCGGGGGTCGGGAACCGGCGCGGCGATCTGGGCGAGGACGGGGTGGCCCATGCGGGCGATTTTCAGGATCATGGCCGGAAATATGGGGTGGGACGGCAGGCCGGTCAAAGCCTTCGAACCGGCAATCGGCGCGGGTGGACAGGCCAAAAACCTTCTGATATCAACCGCGCCTTCCAATTTGGAGCCAGGCTTTGCAGATCATCGTCCGCGACAACAATATCGACCAGGCGCTCAAG
The DNA here is from genome assembly GCA_017307315.1 of Alphaproteobacteria bacterium. Taxonomy (GTDB): domain Bacteria; phylum Pseudomonadota; class Alphaproteobacteria; order Micropepsales; family Micropepsaceae; genus Rhizomicrobium. The sequence continues at coordinate 925 of JAFKFF010000277.1, read as the reverse complement.
GCGCTGAAGAAGAAGATGCAGCGCGAAGGCATCTTCCGGGAGATGAAGCTGCGCGGCGCCTACGAGAAGCCCTCCGAGAAGCGCGCCCGCGAGCGCGCCGAAGCGGTCCGCCGCTATCGCAAGCTGCAGCGCAAACGCGCCCAGCGCGAGGGCCTGATCCCGCAGAGCAAGCCCAAGACCTAAAGCTTCGGGACTGGATTTCGAAAAGGCCGCTTCGCAAGAGGCGGCCTTTTCTTTTTCCCGGGATCGCCGGTGCTCCTCAAATGCAGTCGGCGCAAACCGCGACTTCGATCGTCACATGTGACAGGTCTGGATAGCGCTGGCGCAGCAAGGTCTTGATCTGCTCGGCGGTGGTGGGACCGGGCGAAACCAGCGACACGATCAGGCCGCGATGGCCCGGACCCAGCCGCCACAGATGCAGGTCGGCGACCCGTGCGCCCAGGTCGTGCTCGATGGTGTTCTTAATGTCGCCCGACAATTCGGGATCGGCGTCGGCATCGAGCAGGACCATGGCGCTGTCCCTGATCAGGCCGTAAGCCCAGGCCCCGATCACAAAGGCGCCCACCAGCGCGGCGACCGGATCAAGGAAGCTCACCCCGAAATAATAGCCGCCCGCCAGGGCCAGGATCGCCAGCACACTGGTCGCCGCATCGGCCAGCACATGCAGATAGGCCGCGCGCATATTGTTGTCATGGCCGTGCGCATGGCCATGATCGTGCCCCCGATGGTCGTGCGCGTGATCGTCTTTCAGGATGACGGCGCTGGCCAGATTGACGACAAGGCCGATCACCGCGATCAGAAGCGCGTCGCCATAGGCGATCGCTTGCGGATTGACCAGGCGCGATACCGATTCCACCACCACCGCCACGGCCGTGATGCCCAGCACGATGGCGCTGGTGAAGGCGGCGAGGTCGCCGAACTTGCC
>JAFKFF010000276.1 GCA_017307315.1 Alphaproteobacteria bacterium | reverse complement strand
TTGCGACCAGGGCGCCGACGTCACCATCGCCTGCATGGAAATTCCCCGCATGGATGCGACCGGTTTCGGGGTGATGGCGGCGGATGCCGGCGGCCGCGTCACCGCCTTTGTCGAAAAGCCCAAGGATCCGCCCGCCATGGAGGGCAAGCCCGACATCGCGCTCGTCTCGATGGGCATCTATGCCTTCAACACCAAATTCCTGCTGGAAGAGCTGAAGCGCGACGCCAATACGCCAGGTTCGACCCGCGATTTCGGCAAGGACGTCATTCCCTATCTGGTACGCAACGCCAAGGCGGTGGCGCACAGCTTTTCCGCATCCTGCGTGCGCTCGGGAGCGGAGAGGAACGCTTATTGGCGCGACGTCGGCACGGTGGATGCCTATTTCGACGCCAACATAGACCTCACCGACGTGGTGCCGGAGCTGGACCTTTACGACCGCAGCTGGCCGCTCTGGACCTATGCGGAGATCCTGCCACCCGCCAAATTCGTTCACGACATCGACGGGCGGCGGGGCGTGGCGATTTCCTCCCTGGTTTCGGGCGATTGCATCGTCTCCGGCTCTTCCATCACGCGCAGCCTTCTTTTCACGGGCGTGCGCGCCAACAGCTATTCCAACCTGGAGGAAGCGGTGGTGCTGCCGCGCTGCCAGATCGGGCGGGGGGCGCGGCTGCGCCGCGTGGTGCTGGATCGCGGCGTCGTCATCCCGCCGGGCCTGGTGGTGGGCGAGGATCCCGGTCTGGACGCGCAGCGCTTCCGCCGGACGGCGAACGGGGTCTGCCTCATCACCCAAGAGATGATAGACCGGCTGGCATGACCGAGGTTCTGTCCGTCGCGTCCGAGGTCTTTCCCCTGGTGAAGACCGGCGGGCTTGCCGATGTGGCGGGCGCCCTGCCCGCGGCGGTGGCGCCACATGGCGTGACCATGACCACGCTGGTGCCGGGTTATCCCGCCATCCGCGCCGCCCTGGGCGATGCGCGGCCGCTTCACCGCTACGACAATCTTCTGGGCGTGGAAGCGCAGCTGCTGGAATCGCGCCTGGGCAGCTTCCCGCTTCTGGTGCTGGATGCGCCGGCGCTGTTTCAGCGAAGCGGCGGGCCTTACGGCGACAGCCATGGCGTGGACTGGACGGACAATTGGCGGCGCTTCGCCGCGCTCGGCCGCGCGGCCGCCGACCTTGCTTCCGGTCTTTTGAGCGACCGGCATTACGACATCCTGCACGCCCATGACTGGCAGGCGGCGATGGGCGCCGCCTACCTCTCCTACGCCCCGCTCTCCGCCCGCCGCGCCGCCAGCGTGGTGACGGTCCACAACATCGCCTTCCAGGGCCGTTTCGACCGCGCCATCTTCGATTTTCTCGGCCTGCCGCCGCATGCCTATGCCGTCGAAGGCGTGGAATATTACGGCGGTGTCGGCTTTCTCAAGGCAGGCCTCTACACCGCCGACGCCATCACCACCGTCAGCCCGACCTATGCGCGGGAAATCCGGATGCCGGAATTCGGCATGGGGCTGCAAGGCCTGATCGCCACGCGGCAGGACATCGTCTCGGGCATCGTGAACGGTATCGATCCCGCGATCTGGAATCCCCAGACGGACACCGATCTGGTCAAGCGCTACACCTCCGCGACTCTGGCCAACCGCAAGACGAACAAGACAGCGGTCGAGGCCGGCTTCAATCTTTCGCCCGGCGATGGCCCCCTGTTCACGGTGGTGAGCCGCATCACCTGGCAGAAAGGCATGGACGTTCTGGCCGGTCAGCTCGACGTACTGGTGGCGGCGGGCGCGAGGCTGGCGCTTCTGGGCACCGGCGAGGCGGCGCTTGAAGCGCAATATCGCGCCGCGGCCGCCCGTCATCCCGGCCGGATCGGCGTCGCCATCGGCTACAACGAGAAGATCTCTCATCTCCTGCAGGGCGGCGCCGACGCGATCCTGATCCCGTCGCGGTTCGAGCCCTGCGGCCTGACCCAGCTTTACGGCCTCGCTTATGGCTGCGTACCGGTGGCTTCGCGGACGGGCGGATTGGCCGACACCATCGTCGATGCCAACGAGGCCGCCGTCACGGCGGGCGTGGCCACCGGCATCCTGTTCGACGGCGTCACCGGCGAGCGCATCGGCGATGCCATCAACCGCACCGTGGCGCTCTACGGACAGCCGGCGGTGTGGCGCAGCCTGCAACGCCAAGGCATGAAAGCCGATTTTTCCTGGCAGCGCAGCGGCGCGCGCTACGCGGCGCTCTATCAGGGCTTGCTCGCGCGCGCGCAGGCCTGATGCGCGCGCTGGGCGCCCATCCGGGTTCCACCGGGACCGCATTCGCGGTGCGGGCGCGCGACGCGACCGCGGTCGAGCTTTGCCTGTTCGATGGCGATGCGGAACGGCGTATCGCGCTTTCCCGCGATGGCGAGATTTTTCACGCCTTCCTGCCCGGGATCGGGATCGGCCAGCGTTACGGTTATCGCGGCTATGGCCCCTGGTCGCCGGACCAGGGCCATCTGTTCGATCCGGCGAAGCTTCTGGCCGATCCTTACGCGCTGGCGCTGGACGGGCCTTTCCGCTTCGATGCCCGGCTGGCGCTTCGCGGCGCCGACACCGCCTTGCTGGTGCCGAAATCGGTGGTGACCGACAGAGCGTCCACCGCAGAGACGCGGCCGCCGCTCTTTTCGCCCGGCGGACTGATTTACGAGGTGAATGTGCGCGGCTTCACCCGCCTTCATCACGAGATCGCGCCCCAGCTTCGCGGCACCATCGCGGCCCTCACTCATCCCGCCATTCTTTCGCACCTGAAAAAACTGCACGTCTCGGCCGTCGAGCTGATGCCGGTGGTCGCGTGGGCGGACGAACGTCATCTGCCGCCGCTCGGGCTTCGCAACGCCTGGGGCTACAATCCCGCCGTGCCCATGGCTCTGGACCCGCGCCTGGCGCCCGGCGGCGTGCAGGAGCTGCGCGATACGGTCGAAGTGCTGCACGTTCATGGTATCGGCGTCATCCTGGACCTGGTGCTCAACCACACCGCCGAAAGCGACCTTCTTGGCCCCACACTCAGCCTGCGCGGGCTCGACAATCGCTGCTATGCCCGTGGAGACGATGGCGCATTGATCAACGATACCGGAACCGGAAACACTTTGATGGCGTCCGATCCGGCTGTACAGCAACTCATTCTATCCACCTTGCGCCATTTCGCGGGCTGCGGCGTCGATGGCTTCCGCTTCGACCTGGCAACGGTTCTGGCGCGGGAGCCGGGCTTCAATCCGCATGCGGCGATTTTCGATGCCATCGCGCGGGACCCGCTTCTGTCCAGCCGCATCCTGATCGCCGAACCTTGGGACGTGGGCCCGGACGGCTATCAGCTGGGGCACTTTCCCGCCAACTGGCTGGAATGGAACGGCCGCTTCCGCGACGATGTCCGCCGCTTCTGGCGCGGCGATGATGGAATGGCGGGCGTCCTGGCGACCCGCATCGCCGGATCGTCCGATATTTTCTCCGGTTCCAGGACCCGCTCGGTCAATTACCTCGCCTCCCACGACGGCTTCACTCTCGCCGATCTGGTGGCTTACGAACGCCGGCACAATGACGCCAATGGCGAAGCCAACCGGGATGGGCAGGAAGAGAATTATTCCTGGAACAATGGCGCCGAGGGGCCGAGCGAAGATCCGGCCGTCCGCGCCCGCCGGGCAAAGGATGTGCGGGCTCTCCTGACCACCCTGTTCGCGTCCCGCGGCAGCATCCTTCTCACCGCCGGCGACGAATTTGGCCGCAGCCAGCGCGGCAACAACAACGCCTATGCCCAGGACAATGCCATCAGCTGGCTCGATTGGAGCAATCGCGACCAGGCGCTGGAAGAGTTCGTCGCCGGTCTTGCCGCCTTCCGCGCCGCCCATGCCGGACTGCGCGAGCAGACTTTCCTGGTCGATGCGGATTGGCGCGATCTGGATGGCGCCGCCATGACGACGCAGACGTGGGAAGACCCGGACTGTGCCGGCTTTGAGTTGCGCCTTCCCGCCGGGAATGGCGAAACACTTCGGTTGCGGTTTGATCGGCGTGCGCGGAGCGCGCGCCTCGAGCGCGTCAAATCCGGGTCATAGACAGCCCGGGGGTTCGCGCCTCAGCCCTCGATCTCGCACATCAGCAGCACCGCGCAGCGGTCCGCCACCAGATAAGGCGAGTGCGCGGGCTCGCCGTCCAACGCGGAATCGCTTGTGTCCAGAAGGCGTTTCCAGGGAAAATCGCCGGGGAGCGCGAAGGGGATGGCTTCGCGCCCACCATTCATCAGCAGCGCCGTCATTTCGATCCGGCCGTCCGGCTTTCGCAGGGCACGGCGCAAGACAAGCGCGCGCGCCTCCTGATTGTCCCAGTCCCCCGGCGCTAGTTCCTTGCCGCGCTCGTCCCACCAACTGAGTTCGGCGACACCCGGCGTGATTTCGGCGGTGCCGAGGAAATGGTTGCCGCGCAAGCCCACCAGGCTGCGGCGGAAGGCCGCCAACCGCCCCACGAAGGCGGCAAGCTCCCGGCCCGGCGGCGTGGCGAGCAGCGACCAGTCGAACCAACTCAACGCATTGTCCTGGGCATAGGCGTTGTTGTTGCCGCGCTGGCTGCGCCCGCATTCGTCGCCCATCTGCAGCATGGGCGTGCCCAGCGAGCACAGCAGCGATGTCAGCATCGAACGCTTCACGCGTTCACGATAAGAGACGATGACTGGATCGTCGGAGGGCCCTTCCACGCCATAATTCGACGAAAGATTATCGTGCGCGCCATCATGGTTGTCCTCGCCATTGGCCGCGTTATGCTTGCCTTCGTACGACACCACGTCCTGAAGCGTGGCACCGTCATGGCAGGCGAGGTAATTGACCGATGCCCAGGGCCGCTTCAGCCGGGGATCGAACAGATCGCCCGAGCCGCTGAGGCGTGCCGCCACTTCCGGCCGCATCGCGGGATCACCGCGCCAGAAACGCCGCATGCCGTCGCGATAGCGGTCGTTCCATTCCGCAAAGCCCGACGGGAAATGACCCAGCTGATAGCCCCCCGGACCGACATCCCAGGGCTCCATGATCAACTTGAGGCGCGAAAGAACCGGATCCTGCCGCAGGATGGCGAAGAAGCTGGCGCGGGTGTCGAAACCCCATTGCTCGCGTCCCAATGTCAGCCCCAGATCGAAGCGGAAGCCGTCGATGTGAAAGGACTGCGCCCAATAGCGCAGCGAATCCATCACCATCTGCAGCACGCGCGGATGGGACAAGTTCAGCGTGTTGCCGGTGCCCGTGTCGTTGATCGTGTGCCGCTTCTCGTCGGCCAGGCGGTAGTAGCTGGCATTGTCCAGACCGCGCCAGGACAGGGTCGGCCCCAGCTCGCTGCCCTCGCAAGTGTGGTTGTAGACCACGTCCAAAATCACTTCGAGGCCGGCGGCATGATAGCGGCGGACCATCTCGCGGATTTCGCGGGGATTACCGTCACCGAGATAGCGCGGCTCCGGCGCGAAGAAGGAGAGCGTGTTGTAACCCCAGTAATTGCTGAGGCCCTTTTCCAGCAGATGCCGGTCCTGCAGGAAGGCATGCACCGGCATCAGCTCGATCGCCGTGACGCCCAGCCCTTTCAGATGCGCCAGGATGTCG